>JAISZE010000115.1 GCA_031269405.1 Treponema sp.
CTCTGGCGGAACCGGCTCTTCTTTGTGGACGGTTAAAACTATCAAAGGGGAACTGCGCCGTACAGGGACCCTTTCGGCCCGGATCCAGGGAAAGCCCGCCAAGCTGGCGGCTGCGCTTAACACATTCAACGAGCTTTTCTGGACCCTTTCCCCTGTAGATACCCGGGGCCTTAAGCGGACGGCGGATCAGGGCGCAAGGCTTCTCGGGTCCCTTACAGGGGAATCTGGGTCGGTTCTGGTGATGGAACCCGGCATACCCAGGTGCGGCGAATTTATTTCCGTTCTCAGGGCGGCTCTGATGGAACAGGGTCTTTTTCCGCTTTCGCCCTGCCTCCACCGCGAAGCCTGCCCTTTCCCTGGGGGCTTTTCTCCGAAAAAAGGCAAGGCCCGGTGGTGCCACTTTGCCTTTGATACCGAAGACGCCCCCGCTGAACTGCTGCGGCTCTCCGGGGTAGCGGGGATCCCCAAAGAACGGGCGGTTTTAAGCTTTATCTTCGCAGTCAAAGAACTCCCAGGGGCGCCAAAAGCCGCTTTCGGCGTGGCGGGGGACGATACAACCACGGCCCTGGTACTATCCGACAGTTTCGCCGTAGGAAAGGAAGGACGCTACGGCCGCTATTGCTGTTCCCCAAAGGGCCTGGTCCTGGCAGCCGGAAGCGGTAAAACAATCGGCCAGGCCCTGCCGGGAAGCGCCCTCCGCCTTACCCTGGGCCGGGACCGGGACCCCAAAAGCGGGGCCCTTGTAAGTGAAGTTCCGGCGAGATCTTGAAAAACCGGATAATCGATTTTATCATGTACTACAGGAGCCCCTATGCGGAACATTCTGTTTTTTCTGTCCCTTCCAGGGTGTATTTTTTTCCTTTCCTGTTCCAAACCTGCTCCTGCTGTTGAAGGACTCAGGCCCATGGCGCAGCAAAGCGTTTCCGCGGAGCCCCAGGGGGAACGGGAAGCTTTTATCGACGATTACTGGCGCTGGTCTTTCGGCGATGCGGGGCTTCCTGACGAACTGGCCCGAAAGGTGGCCGAATCTGCGGCCCAGGGGCCGGACTTTGTGATGCAGCTCCTGGAGATCCTTGAAGGGGATCCTTATCTTTACATCCTGGTGGACAAACAGCACGCCTTGCCTGAAGGCTATGAACCTAATGACCTGGTTGAACTTACAGGCGGCTCCTATCAGGTAAGCAGAGAGGGGCTTATGCTCCGCAGGGCCGCTGCGGCGTCTCTGGAAGAGATGGCCCTGGCTGCCCGGAAAGAGGGCATTACTCTGGCTGCGGGATCAGCCTACCGGTCCGCGGCGTACCAGGCCGGGGTTTACGCCAGAGAAGTAAGCAATTACGGTCAGGAGACGGCGGACAGGGAATCCGCACGGCCCGGCTATAGCCAGCACCAGACCGGGCTGGCTGTGGACTTTGCCCCTATTGACGACGCCTTCGCCAATACCGCCGCCGGCATCTGGCTCCTTAAAAACGCCGGTTCTTTCGGCTGGTCCCTTTCCTTCCCTGACGGTCACGAGGCGGTAACCGGCTACCGCTGGGAAAGCTGGCATTACCGCTATGTAGGAAGCGACCTGGTCCGCTTCATTGATACCTACTTTGACGGCATCCAGCAGTACGCCCTTCAGTTCATCAACGCATGGATTGAAAGCTCAGAATGGAATCATTCCTTATGATACCTTATAATATAAGTATAAAACGGTGTAAAATAAGGGATAGGGAGGGCTAACATGAAAGAAGAAAATGGCGTATTTTCCATTATAACCGAAGGCGATCTTCTGAAAGCCCTGGTTTTCCCCGATGACCCTTATGCCATGAACTGGGTAGAAGGGGCCGTTTCCTGGGGGAGAGTAAAACTCTGCGAAGGTTTGAGTGCCGCAGTGGGCAGGAACTTCACCCCCCAGGGCGCTCTCAGGGAAACCTACACGTTTACCAACACTTCGGAGTACCCTGTTTTTTGCAGCCTCAGGGACATCGGTGTTTACGTCCCTTTTAACGACAGCTATCACGAAGCGGCGCTGTGCATGAAAAACCGCTGCCACGCCCATATCTGGTGCGGCGGCACTTCAAGCTATGTAATGTGCCTGCGTATGGGCGGCGAAGAACCGCATCTCGGGCTGATCCTGACCCGCGGGAGCCTTGGGGCCTACAGCGTAGAACGGGACCTCTCACTTGCGAGCAATGACCGAGGGGATTTTATTGTTCACCCTTCACCGGTCAGGCTGGAAAGCGGCGAGAGTTATACCCTGGGCTGGGAACTCTTCAGACATAAGGGGAAGGATGATTTTTTCCGTATACTGCGAACCTATCCTTCGTATATTGAGATCGAAGCGGACCATTTTGTGGTTTTTCAGGATGAAAAGAACAGTATCGCCGTCAAGCAGCGGGAAAACCAGCCGGCCCTGAGCCTGTGTCCCGCAAAAGCCGAAGGCCCGGATCCGGGAGAAAAGAAGTACCTAATCCGGGGGGATGATGCCGACGCCTGGTGTCGTACGGTTACGCTCCCTCCTCTCCGGGAATTAGCCTCCCGGCGCTGTGCATATATCGTAAAAAACCAGCAGTACCACCGGCTGGGAAGCCCTCTGGACGGGGCGTACCTCATTTATGATACAGAAGAAAACCATGTGTGCTACCGGCATGTTAACGACGATAACGGCGGCAGGGAGCGCATCGCCATGGGCCTTTTGATCGCCAGATACCTCAAGTCACGGCCTGACGGCGACCTTGAAACCAGCCTTAAACAGTACATCGCCTATGTGCTGCGGGAGCTTTTTGACTCCGAAACCGGAACGGTGTATAACGATATTAAACGGAGCGTTGATTGTGTCAGGCTTTATAACTACCCCTGGTTCGCCCGGTTTTTTCTTGAACTCTACAATCTCTGGAAAGAAAACGCCTATCTGCGGTACATGTGGAAAGCCCTGACGAGCTTCTATGAAAAAGGCGGCGCCGAATTTTACGCCATAGGTCTGCCTATCGCCGAAGGGCTTTCTAGGCTTGAAGAAGCGGGGCTTGCGGAAGAGGCCAAAATCCTCAGGGCCTTTTTCCTGAAACATGCGGACAGGATTCTGGAGAACGGCGTTAATTACCCGGCTCATGAAGTAAAGTATGAACAGAGCATAGCCGCCCCTGCAGCCAGCATCCTGCTCCAGGCCTACCGTTTTTCCAAAGATGAAAAGTACCTCGCTGGGGCCCAAAAACAGCTTTCCATTGTGTCCCTTTTTAACGGGTTTCAGCCTGACGCCTACCTTTACGAAACGTCCATACGCCATTGGGATGGTTTCTGGTTCGGAAAGCGCCGGCTTTACGGGGATACGTTCCCCCACTACTGGAGCGCCCTTACCGGTATGGCCTTTGCCGAGTATTACCGCATAAGCGGCGACAAAGATGCGCTGAAACAGGCGGAACATTCTATACGCGGGGTTTTAAGCCTCTTTTTCGCCGATGGTTCAGCCTCGTGCGCCCATGTATACCCCCTTACGGTTAACGGACAGCAGGGAAGCTACTTCGATCCCTGGGCTAACGACCAGGACTGGGGGCTTTACCTGGCCCTGAAGTTCTTCGACAGTGATTTTTAGGCTAAACTTGACCCGTGCAGAACGGGTTATTTTTCTTTTATATACCGCAAAAAGTCATACGCAGCCATGCAGATAAGTACCGTAAGTGCGGCGCAGAACGAAAAAATGCGGATATAGCGGTGAGGCGTATGTTCCGGGGGAACAGCGGTAACAATCCGGCCAGGGGAGACCGGCTCTTTGGGCCTGTTCCCTACGCCGACTATACGGATAAACTGTTCATGCTCAGAGGCAAAACCCTGTTCACGGGCATAGACGGTAAGGGTATCCCTGTCGTACAGGAGAGCGTCCCTGGTGTTTTCCAGGTTCCTGTTGATGGCCTTGAGGGCCTCGATATTGGCTTTTTCTTTTTCCCACTCGGTTTCAAGCTGCGTGTAAGCTGATAACCCTGCGGCCCCTGAGTGGATTGAAACGGCAGAATAGATGAAAACCCCTGTCCAAAGTGCTATGAGGTATTTGACTGCTCTCATCCTTTCAATTTACGGTTGTTTCCTCCTCATTCTTGAGAAAACTCCTGCAAATGGCTGATTTGTCCGGCATTGACAACAGGAAAACCCCTGAGATAAGATCTATAATAAGGATATTATGTAGCTCTTTTTCTCAAAACAATTGAAAAGAATTGTAATAGCAGCCGATAGTATACTATAAGTGTAATCACAAAAGAGCTTAGTATCGGTAATTTGTTTTATTTTAGCAGGAGAGGTTCATGGTAGCAGACAAGAAACCTTCAATATATTACGATCGCGGAACCATAGGGTCATCTGACGAACTGGACGAATACGGGGTCTGGGTTAAGAGCGAACCCCAGGACCTGACACCCCCTGGAGCGGAAAGCGGGGAAGAGCCGGAAATTTCCGGGGAGCTTTCTGCGGCGCCTCTGGATCTGCCTGATCTGGACATTCCCGGAACCGGGGATCTTTCAGATATTGGGGATCTGCCCGATTTTGACGCCGTTGAAGAGAATTCGCCGGATATTGAGGAAGACCTGGAAGAAAACGTTTCTGCCGTGGAAGAAGAATTCGGCGACAATACAGAAGATTTTTCCTTTGATAACGATGCCGGCGAAATACCGGACTTCGGCATCCCTGAAGATGTTTCAACAGAGGACGAAGACAGCAGCCCGGAGGATCTGGGGTTTACAGAAATCTCCTTTGACGGCTTTACAGGAGGAGAAGCCGGCAGCCCGGAAGCCGGTTCGGGGACCGAAGCATTTGCCGACTCCCTGGATCTATCCTTGGAAATCGTCCCTGAAGCTCCTGTGGAACTTACGGAAACGGAAACTTCTACAGAGGAGGCTCCTGAAAAAGCACCTTCCGGCAGCGCAGGTTCGGATCTTTCCACCCAACTGCTCATGAAGATAGCCGATGAACTTTCTTCCATACGGAACGAACTGACTAGCCTGAAAAAGGATTTTGCGGGCCTCAAGACCGAAAATTCCGGCGGAAGCCAGGATCGTGGTTTCTTCAACGAAGAGGATGACGAAAAAATCGCCCTTACAGGGGACGAGATGAACAATATCCTTAATCCCCGCAGCGGCGAACCCCAGGAAGATGCAGGGGACGAACCGTCGGGCCGGGGCTTCTTTGACGAAGAAGATGACGAGACCATCTCCCTTACAGGAGACGAGCTGGATAATATCCTTAACACCGCCAATTTTACCGAAGAAGCCGGCGCGGACGCCACCGAGACCCTTGCTGATAATTTTAACTTTGAAGAAGCCAGAGAACCTTTTCCGGAAGAAGCTCTTGAAGAAGCCATAGAAGAGGCAGATGCAACCGAAGAGATCCCAGAGGATGAAGTTCTTGAAGATATCACTGCGGATCTTGACCTGGATATAAACCTTGAAGAACAGGACCTCGACGAGCTGGGCGGGGAGATCGACCTTGATCAAGGGATAAGCCTTGACAGCATAAGCCCGGAACCCGGAGAGGGCATCGAAGAGTCCTTCGACCCCATCGATTTGAATCTCCCTGAAGAAGAAATCTCCGGGGAAGAAAAACTCCCGGATTTTTCCGGCAATGAAGACGAAGAACTGAGGAAACTCATGGAAGAAGGGGCCGAACCCATGACCCCTGCGCCTGAACCTGAGGATTCAAGCTACCTTGCCGAAGACCCTCTGGCCGAAGATCTCCTGAGTACCGAGCAGTTCGGCGAAGAATCCCTGGATCTTTCGGGCGCTGTTATTGAAGAACCGGATCTTTCTTCCGAAATCCAGGACAATCCTATTCAGGAGCCTTCGCTGGATGACATTTCTATCGATCTCGACATAGACGAGGACAGCCTGGGTTCTTCCCTTGAAGAGGAAAATACCGAAGAAACCGAAGAATTCAACCTTGACGCCGGAGAGGAAATCGAGCTCCATCTGGGTGAAGAAGACGAGGAAGAGGATGTTCCCGTGTCTCCCGAACCCCTCATGGCCGAAGAGCCTCCTCTGGAGGATGCCGGTCTTGGGGCGGAAGACGATCTGGCGCTCATTCCCGAAGGTTTTGTCGTTGAAGGCGGCGATGATTCCCTTACCGGTAATTCCCTTAAGGAAGAAGAACCGTTTGCCCTCCCTGAGGAAGAACCTGATGAAGCTGTGATAGAGGAAACTACAGTAGAAGAAATCCCTGAAAAAGACAATTCCGTTTCAGAACCAGAGGGCATCCCACAGCATCTCAAACAGGAATTGAGGACAGTGCTTTCCTATATGGACCATCTCCTTGAATCCCTGCCGGACGAAAAAATTGAAGAATTTGCACGTTCAAATTACTTCGATACGTATAAAAAACTGTTCAAGGAATTAGGGCTGGTTTGATATGGGGCTTTTAAGCAAAGCCGCCGGTAAAGCGCCGGAAATGCCTGACGCCGCTTCAGCGTTTTCCAAACTGGACGACATGGGGAAGGCCCTACGGGACAGAATACGCAGGCTCCCGCCTAAAAAAAACAGCCCCTATATGGCCCTGAGCTTTATGAAGGCTTACAACTCCTTCCAGGCCGGCGTCTGCCTCTATCTTAACAAAGGCCAGTACATAAGTTACGCTTCAGTAGGGCTGGGTATTGAAAAAACCCGTTTTCCCCAGGATATCCTTTACGATCCCTCGCAGAGAGGGAAAAAATACTTTAACCTTGGTTCAGGGGATTCTCTGGGCTTAAAACCATTCACCACCCTTCCCCTCACAGTCTGGGCCTTCCCTTTGGACAACGGAACGCCCTGGAGCGCGGTACTGCTCCTGGGAGCTGATGAATCATCGGGGTTTAATCCCGAACCTGTTTCCCTTGTTGTAGAAAGCGTACTGGACATCATCAATCCCCAGATCGACCGGGTTATCATCCGTGAAAAACAGGATGAAGGCAGTGAAAAAGACCTCCCTGAGTCCGGCGCTTCGGTGGAAGCCAGCTTGATACAGTACCATAAAACGAACCCCGTATTCGGCGGAATCCTCGTGAATTTTCCTGAAATAATCAAAAAGGACGAAAAGGATGATTTCCTTCAAAAAGTTTCCCGTATGACTTCTCTTTTCGGCATGGTTACCGCCCTTCCTGCGGGCCGCTGCGTGGTGCTGCTTCCCCATAATATAGACAGAGCTTTGATCGCCCACCTCCTTAAAAACAGCCTAAAAACCGGAATTCTTGAGTCCTTTGACGCCAACAGTCCCGGCGAAGCCCTTGAAATACTCAGGCCCTACCTTTAACGTTCAAAATGCTGCAAGGGAATAAACAGGCATTACATTCCCGGTACAACCCCCAGGGCGAAGCGGAACGCTATATCAACACTCTGACCCTGAACAGCAGCATCCGTTTTTTTATCCTTATCGAGCCTGGTTTGGGTTATCTGATACCTCCTTTGCGAAAAAAAAACAACACTGCCAGGATTATTGCCCTTTATGCCGAGGATTCCGGAAAAGAGATCCCTGCCGCAGACTGTCCCGATTCTTTTTGGTCCCCAGGGTCCGGGGTATCACTTCAGGATTTTCTTGAAAGCGAGATCCCCGATACCGGAGCCGGGGATATAAAGATCATCGAATGGCGGCCAAGCCTAGGGGTATACGGCGAAAGGTATCTCAGGCTTCTTTCGGAAACTGCAGAATTCATTAAACGCTCAGACGCCAATACCAGGACGGTCAGGCAGTTTGGCCGCAGGTGGTTCAGAAATTTTTTCAGAAACCTGGCGCTGCTTTCGGCAGCGCTCTGCCCGGTATCCTTGAAAAGCCCTCTGGCAGTTACCGGCGCGGGACCGGGCCTTGAAGAAACAATCCCGTTCATCAAAGAGGAACAGAGGCGCAGGGGCCTCCTTGTCCTGGCGGTCTCTTCCTCAACCGGGGCCTTGCTGGCCCGGGGGGTTGAACCGGACATGGTAATCGCCACTGACGGCGGAGGATGGGCGCTGCTTCATCTTTACGAATGTCTGCGGTACAAAAAAACGAAAAATATCTTCGCCCTTTCCCTTACCGCAGCCCTCCCGTC
>JAISZE010000077.1 GCA_031269405.1 Treponema sp.
CCATTATCAATGATACATTAAACGTACCATCTTTGGGTTGAATTATTGTGTTAAAATAAAGAATATTGTCCATATTTTTATTTTATCATTTTGTATATATTTTGTCAATGATTTTTTAAAAAAAATTCAAAAATTATTACGCATAACTATCTAGTTAGTGTCTGTCCACAAAATCGGTTGTTTTGTGGACAGAACTTTGCATTTGCATACGTAAATGCGTTTTATAAGGTAGTCTGTCCATACTATGTCTACATTATGGACAGACTCTAATTATATCCCTCTATTGCCGGAGGGGTCAAAGCTCCGCCGGTTGTAGTTAATCAGGCCCCCGGCAAGGATAATCTCCCGCTCCCCGGAGTTGAGCTCCGGCGCTTTAAGGGCCAGGGGGGCGGCTGTTTTGCCGCTTATGACCCAGGCGTCAAGGACTGCCGCCCCGGAACGGATCCCGCCGGCGGCCTGGGGGATAAAGATATAGTCGCCGTTCTTAAAGGCCCCCTCGTCAACGGCAAAGGGCAGGATGCCCCAGTTGATAAGGTTTGAACGGTAACGCTTGGTGGCGTACTCGCAGGCAAAGTTGGCGCCGCCGCCCAGGACCCGCTGGCAGCTTGCGGCCTGCTCCCTGGCGCTGCCGTCTCCCGGCTTTCTGGCGAACAGCGCCGAGGCGATCTGCAAGTCTTTCAAGCTAATGCCGGACATAGCCGGGATGGTCCCTATCCCTTCCAGGATCTCCGGGAGCTCAGGGAGGAATTCAGCAGGGTTCCCCGAACCCGAAGCGGCGGCCTGCGCGGCGTTCCGCACCGCCTTGGCCCTGCCCACATAGGCGGGATCTTTCCGGGAAAGGGTATATTCCGCAAGGCCCACGGGATTGGAGCGAAAAGAAGAAGTCTCCCCCGAAGGGATAAGCTCGTCGGTAGTGGTTACCGGGTCGGTTATATACGAAACGATTTTTAGAAGAAGGCTGCCGCCCAGTTCTTCCATAGGCGGCCAGCCGGTGATATTGGGGCCGTACCGGAGGGGGGAGCTTCTGTCGGGCTTTCCCGCGCCGTTGTACACCTTGGAAAGGTACGGGCCCGGGCCGTAATGGTAAGGGCACTCAGTTTCCTTCCAGTCTAGGTTTTCCGCGGAAGACAGGTAACCGCCCGCAAGGGCAGTGGCGGCGATGCTCCTGGCGTCCATTAGGCAGACCGAGGCGATCTGCCCGCTGCCGGGTTTGGAGCCTTCGCGGTTGGGGAAGTTCCTGGTAGTGTGCCTGATAGAAAGGGCGTTGTTTGCAGGCACGTCTCCGGCGCCGAAGCAGGGGCCGCAGAACGCGGTGCGGACAATCACCCCCTGGTTAATAAGGGAACTCAGGGCGCCGTTTTCGGCCAGTTCCAGGAGTATAGGCTGGCTGCCGGGATAGGCGGAAAAGGCAAAGCCCTCGTTGCCCCCGCCGCGGTTACGGCTGGAGCGGCCTGCCAGGATGGAACAGACCGCCATGAGGTTATCGAAGGTTCCGCCCGCGCAGCCTGCCACCACAGCCTGGTCGGCCCGGATGCGGCCCAGGCTGTCAACAGCGCCGGTGAGGTTCAACTTGATATTCGGGTTTTCAATGACCAGCGCGGCGTCCTTTTCGGCCTGCCGCAGGATGTCAGAGGGGCTGGCAAGAAGGGCGTCGATTTCATACACGTTGCTGGGATGGAAGGGCAAGGCGATCATGGGCTTGATCGCCGAAAGATCTATGTACACCATGCCGTCGTAATAGGCCAGGTCCCTGGGCTTGAGCTCCCGGTAATCCTCCTCCCGCTGATGGGCGGCAAGGTACTTGCGGGTAACTTCGTCAGTCTCCCAGATCGAAGACCAGCAGGCGGTTTCGGTAGTCATCACGTCAATGCCGGCCCGGTAATCGGCAGGAAGCGCGGCGATTCCGTCTCCTACGAATTCCAGGACCGCGTTTTTGGCAAAACCGTCCTTAAAGACCGCTCCCACAAGGGCCAGGGCTACGTCCTGGGGCCCTACCCCGCTCCGGGGCTTCCCGGCCAGGTAGACGGCGATAACCTTGGGATAGGGGACCTCGTAGGTCTGGCGCAGAAGCTGCTTTACCAGTTCCCCCCCTCCCTCGCCCACCCCCATGGTTCCCAGGGAGCCGTAGCGGGTATGGCTGTCGCTTCCCAGGATCATCCTCCCGCAGCCCGCCATGGTTTCCCTGATATACGAATGGATCACCGCCAGATGAGGGGGGACGTAGATGCCGCCGTAGCGTTTTGCGGCGGAAAGCCCGAAGAGGTGGTCGTCTTCGTTGATTGTGCCCCCTACGGCGCAGAGGGAATTGTGGAAGTTCGTGAGCACATAGGGGACAGGGAATTCCTCAAGGCCGCTGACCTTGGCGGTCTGGATGATGTTGACAAAGGTAATGTCATGGGAAGCCATAGCGTCAAAATTGAGGCGGAGTTCCTTAGGGCCCCCTGCCGGCTCTGTAGGGCCTGTATGATGGGCCAGAAGGATTCCTGAGGCTATCGTTCCCTTTCCGGCGGCTTCAGCCGAAACGCCTCCTGCGGCGCTCCTGATCCTGCCTTGATTTTCAGGAATATCTTCGATGATCTCCCTGCCCTTTACCAGGTACACCCCATGGGCGACAACCTTAACCATTTCCCTTCTCCTTGAACAGCTTCCTTTAATATACCATAATCCTGAATAAAAGGAAGCGGATTATGACAGATACTGACAACCCGGAACAATACGGCTATAACTTCATCCCTGACGAGTATCTTCCTGCCGGAAAAGATGAATACTGGCTCAGGGACATGCAGGCCGGAACCGCCCGGTCCTGGAGAGGGCTAAAAGCGGACGAACTGGAAATACTCATCAAAAATGACAACTACTGTTCCAAATGGGATAAATTCCTCGTTACGGATCCCTTCGACCCCTCTCTGATCCGGAATTCGGCGTTCTACGGCCTCATACGCCTTGGGGCGCTCAGGAACATCCTTTTAAGGCGCAACGATTTCTGCGTCCCCGCAGGGATACGGAACAGCACCGTCATTTCCTGCGACATCGGAAGCGATACGGCCATACAGGACTGCACCTACATATCCCATTACATCATCGGCGACAATGTGATCCTTTCCCGCATCGACGAGATGCAGGCCACTAACCACGCCAAATTCGGCAACGGCGCGGTCAAGGACGGGGAGGACGAGGAGGTCCGGGTCTGGATAGACGTTATGAACGAAGCGGGCGGCAGATCCATACTGCCTTTTGAGGGCATGCTCCCTGCTGACGCCTATATATGGGCCGCTTACCGGGACGACCGGAATCTCACTGAAAAGCTTAAAGACATTACCCAGGAGGAATACGGCGGGAGGCGCGGAAGCTACGGGACTGTAGGCTCAGGATCGGTGATCAAGAGCGCCAGGATCATCAAGGACGTGAAGGTAGGGGAATATGCGTATATCAAAGGCGCCAATAAGCTCAAAAACATAACCGTCCTTTCTTCCAAAGATGAGGCCAGCCAGATAGGCGAAGGCGTGGAGATGGTCAACGGCATCGTGGGCTACGGCTGCCACGCCTTTTACGGCTCCAAGGCGGTGCGCTTTGTCATGGGCAGGAACAGCAACCTCAAGTACGGCGCCAGGCTCATCCACTCGGTGCTTGGGGACAATTCCACTGTCTCGTGCTGCGAGATCCTGAACAACCTCATATTCCCGGTCCACGAGCAGCACCACAACAATTCGTTTTTGATCGCCAGCCTTATCCAGGGGATGAGCAATATGGCCGCAGGGGCAACTATCGGGTCCAACCACAACAGCCGGGCTAACGACGGGGAGATCCGGGCGGGCCGGGGGTTCTGGCCGGGACTGGCGGTAACCCTCAAGCACTCAAGCCGTTTCGCCAGCTTTGTGCTCATCGCCAAGGGCGACTATCCCTACGAACTCAACATCAGCCTCCCCTTCTCGCTGGTGAACAACAACACGAAGCTGGACCGCCTGGAAGTGATGCCCGCATATTTCTGGATGTACAACCTCTACGCCCTGGAACGGAATTCCTGGAAAGCCTCGAACCGGGACAAGCGGAAGGTAAAGGAACAGCATATCGAAACGGATTACCTGGCGCCTGACACTGCGGAAGAGATAATCTCGGCCCTTTCGTCTATTGAAGGATGGATGGCCGAAGCGGGGATCCTTGAGCCTCTGAAAGAGGACCAGGGGCAGGCGGACAACGAGGACCCTGAATACGAGCTTGCGTCTGAGGAATCAGGAAAAGATCCGGCTGTCCCGGCCAGGGACCTTGAGCGCCGCAGCAGGGGCCAGGTAATCTTGAAGCCCCGGCGCGCCAGAGCGGCGTACCGGCAGATGCTCAGGTACTATGCCGTCAAAACCGTAGCGGACTACCTCCTTGCGCACCCTCAGCAGGGCCTGAAAGACCTGGCGGCGGAAATGAAAACGCCCCTGCCGGGGGGGCCGGGGCGGGTTGCCCAATGGGTAAACCTTGGGGGCCAGATAGCCCCTGCGTTCAGGCTTGACGATCTGAGAAGGAAAATCCGGGAAGGGGAACTAAAAACCTGGGACGGCATCCATGCGGCATATAACGGTATAGCTGCGACATACGAGGCCGACCGGCTCAGGCACGCCTGGGAGGTCTACCGCTGCCTTAGCGGCGGGCCTTCCCTTGAGGACCCGGACCGGTTTAAGGGGGAGCTTGAAGCCCTGATAGAAACCCGCCGCTGGATTGCGAAACAGGTCTACCTCAGCAGATCCAAGGATTTCAACGATCCTTTCAGGGGCATAACGTACCGTAATAAAGAAGAAATGGAGCAGGTCGCAGGGACCGCTGCGGACAATTCCTTTGTAAAACTAATGCAGGAAAAAATCGCTGCGTCTGAAGCGTCTATTGCAAAACTCACCGCCGCACGGGGAGGAGGGCTGTGAACCCCTCGGCGCTTAACGAATGGGATATGCTGATACGGCTCGGCCTGAGTTTCGCCGCCGGGGCGGTTATCGGGTTTGAGCGATCCACGCACCGCCAGGTCGCGGGGCTGCGGACCCATATTCTTATCGCCATGGGAGCCTGCCTCCTCATGCTCCTTTCCATCTGGCTGCCCCAGACCTTTTTGGGCATGAACAATGGTGATCCCGGACGCATCGCCGCCCAGGTTGTATCGGGCATAGGCTTTCTGGGCGCAGGGGCCATCATACGCCTGGGGAACAACGTGCGGGGCCTTACCACTGCGGCGTCGCTCTGGTTTATCGCCGCCGTGGGTTTGGCCATAGGCGCCGGCATGTTCGCCGCAGCGGGAATGGCCGAAGCGGCGGGGCTCTTTACCCTCTTTGTGCTGGGCAAATTTGAAAAAAAGGTGTTCCCCACGGAACGGATCAAAGTCCTGGAAATAACTTACAAAAACAGCGCCACGGACACCAAAGAAGCCCTGGATATTATCTCCGCTTCAGGGCTCAGGATCCAGTCCATGGATGTAAACCAGGGGGCCAAAGACAGGGGAACCAGGCTGCGGCTGCTCGTGAGCATCCCCAGCGCCGCGGATATTGCCTCTATCGCCAAACAGATCAAAGCCTCAGGGCACGTGGGGAAAGTGGAAATCAAGGAAAAATACTAGACACTCTGCGCCTTGGCGGTGGATTTTTAGAATTTACGCTCAAATGCAGAGCCTGCCCGGGGTTTCACCGGTTTGCAGGCTTCAATATAGGGATAACCGGCTCCGTAAGTTCGATAGCCGCAGGGAAATCTCCGGGCTGCAACAGGACGGTTTCGCCGTCCATCTGGGCGAGGATAGGGTTTTCACCCTTGAACTCAATCCGGTTCGCGCTAAAAAGCAGGGACTCAGGCTTATTGATGTGTTCGCCTGTGGTAAAGAGGCCTTTGAGCGCCACTTTGCGCAGCAGGGGCATCTGGCGTACCATACAGACATTGCGGCTGTCGGGAAGTATGCGCTTATGGGAACCGTAGGTGCGGCAGCCGCTTTCACCTACAGCCAGGAGCAGGACCTTTTCCCTAAAAGCCTCCACCCCCCTCCCCTCTTTGTCCAGGGCGCGGACCTCCATGGGGCCTACCCGGTAAAGCCTGTCGTACAGCAGCGAAGCGATGTCCACCCAGAGTTTGTACGAATCCCCCGGAAGGCGTCCTTTCATCTTGTTGGTCATGTGGGTAACAAAGGCGTCGAGGCCAAAGGACAAAATGTTAAAAGCCAGAAAGCCGGTTTTTGCGGGATTAGAAGTGGTAAGCCTGAGCGCCCTCTGGCGGGTGATAACAGCGGGATCGATAAGGAGCTTTAGGGCCAGGTCCAATTCCGGCCCGTCCGCGCCGTCGTTGCCTGTGCCCATAGGGAGCCGCAGGACCGCGAAGTTTTCGCGGATCTCCTGAGGGGCAGAGTACAGGGCGGTAAGGACTTCCAGACTCGTGCCGTCTCCCCCTGCGGTGATGATAAGGTACAGGGCCCCGGCGGAAGCAGCGGAATGGGCTTCTTCGATAAGCGCCCTGGTAACAGCCCCAGCGTGGCCTGGCCCGGAGGTAGGGACAAGCCCCCCCCTCCCTGCGGCGGCAGAAGGGGAGGCGCCGGTGTGAAATGGATTGCCCGCAGACCGGGCGGCGCATTTCTCAAGGAGCGCGGCGTGCCGCTTCCACCGGGAACGGATGGTAAAGCCCCCGGCTGTAGGGTTGGCAATGACCGTCCAGCGCAGGGGCCTTCCTTGCGCCAAAGGGGTACGGGAACAAATTTCGCCTACGAGTTCTCCAAAAACACCGGGAACGACAGCTTTCTTTTTATTCATGCGTCCCTCCGTTCACTTAAAAGGCGTAGACCTTCATTCTTCCTTGGGCGCTTCGTTTTCCGCCAGGAGCTTTACGATAATGTCCCGGTTGTCCAGAAGGGAACTTAAAGAAAGGCCCTGGTGGAGCCTGGAGATGGTCCGGGCGAATAGTTTCGTAATATTAACGCTAATGTACCATTCCCGTTTCAAAAGCTCTTCCTGATAAACCGCGTTGGTGCCGATGATACGGTAAAAAAGCCCTTCCCTGTAGGCGTCGTCAAAGTAGCGTACAGCCTCGCCTGAAAAGAGGGGGAGGCTTATGGCGCAAATCACCTTGCCCGCGCCCTGCTCCTTGAGGATCTTCATGGCTTTAAGGAGGGTGCCCCCGGTGCCCAGCATGTCGTCGGCCATAAAAACCGTTTTGTCCCGCACATTCCCCAGAAGCTTGATCTCCGCGATATTGTTTTCCAGGGCGTCCCGGGAGACCTTGGAATAATCCCGCTCCTTGTAGAGCAGCGCCAGGGTTTTTTTAAGAGCCGTGGCGTAAAATTTATTCCTGTCCACAGCGCCGGTGTCAGGGGAGACCACTACCAGGTCGTTAGAAAGGACCCCGGGCAGGCGGGAAAGGGCCCGGATAATCTGATAGCTCGCATGGAGATTTTCCAGGCGCATGCAGTTGAAGGAATTGCCTATTTCCCGGGAATGGATATCCAGGGTGATGATGCGGTTCACGCCGAGGAATTCCAGCATCTTCCCTGTCCTGCTGGCGGTAATCCCCTCGCGGCCCTTGGCCTTGTGCTGGCGGGAATAGGGGTACACCGGAAGCACCAGGGTTACCCTGTCCGCGCCTGCGTGCCTGGCGGCGTCTACGGTAACAAAGATAGTCATAAGGTGATCGTTGACCGAAAGGGCCCGTTTCATCTCCCCGGCATTAAAATTCACAGGATAGCGGTTCTCAACATCCTGTACGATGTACATGTCCTTGCCGCGTATGGACTCAAGGATCTCGGCCTTGATCTCCCCGTTAGGAAAGTACGTAAACCTCGCGGGGATCTTAAAGCGCGGGGTGCGGAATTTTTCGATATTCCCCGGTATGTGGGGCGCCGGGCTGACGACATCGTTAATGAAGTTTATCCGGTGTTTGACATAATTTATATCCAGATTATACCGCTTCGCAAGCTCAGCGGTAACAACATCAAAGGTGCGCCGGTAACCTCTTTTCAGATGACTCACTACCTCATCGGCAAACACCTCGCCGCCAGGACACGCTAAAACCGCAAGATTTGCCGGATTGGAGTAGTTCATGTTTCATTATTCGTAGCATATATCAGGCTAATTTTCAAGTATGGTGATTTCTACCCGCCTGTTCTTCTGCCGTCCCGTTTCAGTATTGTTGTCCCCCATGGGCCGTTCGGCGCCGTAACCCCGGACCACCATGCGATCCGGAGTACGCACCTTTTTTGACAGCAAGTAGTCGGCCACCGCAGAAGCCCGTTCCTCCGAAAGCCGGTCCCTCATGGCCGCTGTCCCGGCCAGAGCCGTATGGCCCCCTACAAGGATGTCCCGGTCAGGGTATTTCAACAGGATCCCGGCTATTTTGTCCAGCTTAGGCCATTCCCCGGGGCTGAGCGCCGCAGAATCAGGGGCAAACTGGATGTTTTCAAGGTTGATAACAATGCCTTCATCAGAGACCCTGACAGAGGCGTCAGGAATATCCCCGATTTCATCAGCGATTTCCCTGGCCATTTCTTCCTTGTTCATTACCGGGGCTTCAACAACTTCCGCTTCTGCCCGGCCCCGGTATTCCCAGGTCTGGCCGTCAGAAAGATCAAAAACAGTCCTGAAGTGTTCCGTATACGCCGCAGCCTGGCAGTGCTCCGTATCCCAGTACACTACCTGATCCGAAGCGCCCAGTATGCGCCTGGGAAAGATCTTGCCGGGAACCGGATCGGGTTCGGCGAAAATACGGTAAGAAACCGAAAATGCGGGATAGACCCTGCCTTTGTATTCCCTGCCGCCCAGGAAGGTGTAGCGCGCTGTGAAGGGGATCCGGTAGGGCCTGTCTATGCGGTAATTATCCCGGAAGTCGTGGACCTCCAGGCCGTCAGCCGTCCAGGTATCCCCTGGATTAAGGTCCCTGCCGGGAAACACCGGCAGATTCCGCACCTGGGGCATGTAATACTGATCCCCGACAGTCATTCTTCCCAGCCGGTCCTGATCGAATTCGGACTGGTAGTCCCTGGACCACCTGAAGGGCTGCCCCTCCCCTGTCCGGGCCCCGGAAGCGGCGGCTACGGTTTTTTCCGCAGACTGAAAAACAGCGCTGTACCTGGCAAGGCCGCCTGTTACCCCTGTGATTTCCATGCTAATGCGGCTAAGAATCTCAGCCTTGTAGGAGAGCCTCTGATCCACATAAACATCCTCAGTTACCGTCGAAACAACGCGGTACCGGTCCCCGGTTTTGAACTGGTAATACAATTCTATCCCCCGAACCGGTAAAGGCGCGGAAAAAAGGGACAGGGCCAATACAACGAAAAACCTTGTTTTCATTAGCTTCATTAGACGGCGCTACCTCTGCTATCAGTATCGGCCTGTTTTAGGGGTCTTTAATCAGGTTTCGATGTTTTTACTTGTACCCGGCTTATGATAAAAGAGACGGCTTTCTGGATAATAAAAGCCAGCAGGAACGAAACGGCAACGGACAGGATCCGGGCATTGGAAAGAGAGGGCAAAATACCGCTGAACAGGTTAAAGATATCCTGATGCACCAGGTAGATAACCAGGGAATAAGAGCCGATAAAATTCAATATGCGGTACTCCCGCTCAGGAGCCCGGTTCATTAGGGCGCATAGCGCCATCAGGAGCGGCAGGGTGATTAAAGCAAAAGGATACCACGCCAGGCCCAGGTTCTGAAGCTGTTCAGGGTAATTAATGTAAAAAAAATAGAGGCAGAAAAACCCTGTTATAAGGGCAAGGAACATAAGGATGATTTTCACGGGCTTGTAGGAAAAATCGAATTGTTTTTCGGCGATACGGTAACCTATATACAGGCCGATAAAGTACACCGGTATCCGGCTGGTAAAAATGACCAGATGGTTCAAACCGGCAAAAATGACCAGCCCCGAAAGGCCGGCGCCGGCGATACAGGCCGCGGCGGTGGAAAGCAGGGGTTTCCATTTGAAAACCCGGTAATAAAAAGGCGTTACGGCATACAAGGCAATAATGCTCGGAATGTACCATTCCCACCCGCCGTAACCGAACATATTGGTCCAGAAGCCCACAGTAGAGACTCCGAAAAACAGAACCGCCATCGGCGCGCCCTGGGACACCATGGCCAAATTAATTACCAGCATGATGGGAATATAATAGGGAAGAATACGGATCATACGGCGGCGGTAGAAGGTCAGGATCCCCGAATCTTTAGAAAGCGAATAATACAGCCCCAGGCCGGAAAGGAAGAGGAAAATATCCACGCCGCCATAGCCCCAGCCCACGAGGTAGTATATGATGATTTTAACCACAAAAGCCGCAATATGGGTGTCGCTCTGTATAAACCCGCTCATATCCGGGAAATAATGAAAAATAATAATCCATATCATGGCTATGCCCATCAACTGGGTTCTGTACTTTGACAACAGCTCAAGATTGATAAGACGGTTCATTACGGCGCTCCGGCGGCAAAGGGTGGTTCTATTATAAAGCAATCCACCTGAAGGATCAATACAGAGACATAAGCGGACTTTCACCGCCCGACTTACCTCCCATGCCGGACACGCCCCAAAAAAAGCGGCGCTTTCGCGCCGCTTTAGTCTGTTAATAGTTGGCTCCCGGCCCTCCGGGTAATGTCCGATTGTTACCGTTGAAAAGGAACAAGGGGAAATCAGCTATGGTTGTGGAGATCATGGTACGTAATTGACCATTCCCAACACTTGGAACGAAAAAAGTATTTGCATTCCATGGTGTTGTAGCAATATTGCTAAAGGGGGAGCCGTTTATGCCTAAAGTTGACAATTGCTTGTCCGTTGAATTAAAATTCCAACCGGCCTGACTCGCTTGTGTTCCCGATGACTTGTCCAC
>JAISZE010000151.1 GCA_031269405.1 Treponema sp.
ATGGAATATGAAATCGGCTGCATACGCAAGGACTCCAGGGCGAATTTCGTCATCACCGACGATATGATCGGAGTTAAAAGCGTGTATCTTGAAGGGGAAAAGGTCCTGTAAAGGTGAAACCGCACCTGTCATAACTATAGGGAAAAAATTCCCTAGCTTCCCAGTCTTACAAAAGCGTCCTTATACGCAGCTTTGAAGCGCTGTAGCAAAGCGCCGCTTTCACCCAGGTTCACCGGGCCGATAAGGATACGGTAAACTGGTTTTTCGGGACTCCCGGCGCTTTGAACAGCCAGGGGCAGGCTGCGGCCGATTTTGTTTATTTCCATTTCCACTGATTCGGCCTTGCTCAAAGCCGCAACCTGGACATAGTACCTGCCCCGCTCAAGGCTGGCGATAACCGGTACCGAGAAGGTTCCGCCCGCCTGAGGCAGAGGCGCTGCAGGCGGCTGGGACGTATCAGGCTGGGGCTGAAGCGCCGTCTGCTGAGGAGGCGCAGGAACCTGGGGCGGCTGGGCCTGGCGGACCGGAGGAATAATAAGGGACGGATCGATAATATACTCCCTTTCTGCCTGGGGGCTTGGACGGGCGGCGCCTAACACATTGGCAGGATCAATAGCCGGAGCCGGTCCTTCAGGGGCTCTGGGTTCCGCAGGTTCCAGGGCGTATTCATAATCATCGCCTTCAGGAGGGGTCCACACTAGTTCGGGGCCGGGTTCGGGAACTACGCCGTCACCGGAAGTATCCCCAGCGGCAATTTCAAGGGCGCCGGTTTCTTCAGGTAACGCAGCAGATTCTTCAGGCGGGGTACTGGTTTCTTCGGGCAGTGCGGCGATCTCTTCAGGTACAGTAACGGTTTCTCCGGCTAAGGCCCCCGTTTCATCAGATAACGCGGCGGCAATTTCAGGGGAGCCGGTTTCTTCAGGTAACGCAGCAGATTCTTCAGGCGGAGTACCGGTTTCCACGGGCAGTGCGGCGATCTCTCCGTTTTCTGGGCTGCCTTCTTCCAGCAGTCTCTCTTCTTCCAGCAAATCGGGGTTAATACCTTCAGCAGCGGCCAGAGCCGCGGGATCGTGATCGGGATCCCCGGAAGAACCGAGGCCTTCGGTGAAGCGCGAGAACGCGACAGGATCCGCAGGCTGGTTCATACGGACCCTGCCTATGGAACGGGGCTGGAGCCCCACGGCGCTGGCGGCGTCCCTGGAAAGAACGACCAGAAGGCCGGGGGTTTCAAGACCCCCTGCGACAATGACCCGGATGGTACGGCCGTTTTCAAGGTTCGTTACATCCACAACAGTGTTCCGGGGAAAGGAATTGGTAGCCGCGTAGTAGCCGTTATCAGGAAGATCCCCTCCAAGGGAAGCCGAAGCGGCGCCTTCCCAGACCGAAGCGCTCACCAAGATCAGCAGAGATGCGGCTATACCGAAAGCAATACCTGTCTTTTTCATATTTTACCTGTCCTTCAAATAGGGTAGTATCGCCCTGGCCGCTTCCCGGGCGCGGGCATATTCATCATCAAAATGAGCGCTGGTTCCGGCGGCAAAACGCTGCTGGTAAATCATTTTTCTCCCGGCTACAGTGAATAGTTTAAGGGAAACGTCCCGGGGTACTAAAGTTCCGTCTTTGTTTTGATAATCCAGAAGGATAAGAACGAGGTATTCCGCCCCTCCTTCGGAAGCTTCCGCAAAATCAGGCAGCGCTTCGTCGGGAATATCCCTGGCCGGGGTTTTTTCCAGCCTCAGGATGGTTCCGTTGCTCACGATGTGGCCGGCGTCAAAAAAAACCCCCATAAGCCCGTCTTCCCAGAGGGTAGAATATTCACCCGCAAAAGTTTCCTGCTGCAGCCCGGTTTCGATCACCAGGAAGGAGACCATGGAAGCCGAAAGGGGAAAAAGCAAAACAGCCGAAAATACGAGCAAAGCCCCCATGCGTTTTAATATCATCCGTACAGCTCCTTGAATGCGTAACTGGAAAACATAAGCGGAAACCGTAAACCCGCAGGTTCCCGGTTCTCCATTTACAGTTTCGGCATAAAAGGTTTTAATCTTAATCCATGAACTACTACGCCCTCCAGGTTAAAACCAGGGGAGAAGAAAAGTATATCAAACTTTTCAAAGCCCTTCATCCTGAAATTACGCTGCCTGTTTATTTTCCCCAGCGCGCCCTGGATATACGCAGGAGAGGAAAAATAATCCACACCAAAGCCGCTGTTTTTCCGGGCTATGTTTTCATAGAACTCAGCAGGGACGACAGTATACTCAATTACCACTGGGCCTTCCGCCGTACCGAGGGATTCTACCGCTTTTTGCGCTCCAATCAGGACATAGTCCCCCTGGCGGACCGGGATCTGGAGATGGTTCTCCATTTTATCAGGCAAACAGGGTCCGTAGCCGGGAAATCCAGGGTAACGTTTGACGAAAACTCCAAAATTGTTGTTATCGAAGGCCCCCTTTCGGGACTTGAGGGAAAGATAATAAAGGTCGATAAAAGAAAAGGGAGGGCAAAAATAAAGCTGGATCTTTATGATGATTCCTTTACTATCGACCTTGCGTTTGAGGTTCTGGAAACAGCGCCGCAGAAGTAAAAAATCCGGCTTTTTGCCAAACAAAAGATGACTACATTTAAATCCGGCCGTTTATACATTATCGGCGCCGGTTTCGCCGGACAGACGCTTGCGAAAGAAATACGGGAAAAGGGGATTTACGGGGAAGTCGTAGCCTTTCTGGACGATGATCCTGAAAAAATAGGCCGCCGCCTGGACGGGATCCCTGTACTGGGGCCTATACGGGATGTGGCGCGGCTCCTCCGCCTCCACCCCGCAGACGAGGCCATTATCGCTATCCCTAGCGCTTCGAAGGAATACCTCAAGGACATCTACCAGATCCTTAAAAACGCGGGATTCGAAAAAATCCGTATACTCCCGGGAATTTCCCAGATTATCGAAGTGGACGCCCACTTTATCCAGACCCGGTCCATTGATCCCCAGGATCTTCTGGGCCGTACCCCTGTAGCGGTCAACCTCAGGCAGAGCCTGGCCTACCTCAGGGGCAAGCGGGTCCTGGTAACCGGCGCAGGGGGTTCCATAGGCAGCGAACTTTGCAGGCAGCTCCTCTCAGGCGGGGCCTCCAGGCTCTATCTTTTCGGGCACGGGGAAAATTCGATTTACCAGATCGACAGGGAACTCCGGCTTCTCCAGGAAGAGGGAGTAGGCGAAAAGGCCGTCCTGGTGCCTGTAATCGGGGACCTCAGGGACCGGGACTACATGGACTGGATCCTGGCCCACCTCAGGGCCGATGTGGTTTTCCATACAGCCGCTTACAAGCATGTGCCTATGATGGAAGAAAACCCCGTGGCTTCTATCGAAAACAACCTCTTCGGCACGGACAATCTTATCGCCGCCGCGAGGAACCACAGGGTAAAGCGGTTTGTCCATATAACCACCGACAAGGCTGTGGAGCCTGTTTCCGTGTACGGCGTCTCCAAGTACCTTTGCGAGGAACTGGTTTTGCAGGCAGCAAGGGACGAAACCGCTGCGGACGCTTCAGGTTCATCCTTTATGGTAGTGCGTTTCGGCAATGTTCTGGGCTCCAGGGGTTCGATTATGCCCCTATTCCAAAGGCAGATCGAAAAGGGCGGACCGGTAACGGTTACCCACCCTGACGTGCGCCGCTGGTTTATGACCATACCCGAAGCCTGTTCCCTGGTGCTCAAAGCAGGGGGGGTGGGCGAAAACGGCAGCCTCTACCTTCTGGACATGGGCGAGCCTGTACGGATACTGGATCTGGCGGAACAGATGATCCGCTTCTACGGCCTTATTCCCCAGGAGGATATCAAAATAGAATACACCGGGCTGCGGCCCGGTGAAAGGCTGGATGAAAAACTCTGGTGGGACGATGAAGAACCCAGGCCCACTCCTTTTGACCGGATTCTCAAAGTAGACCGGAAGTTCCCTGCAGGGCCGGATATAGTTTCAATCCTGGAAGCCCTCATGCCCGTTTGCCGCTTGAATCCGTCAGAGCCCGGAAAATACCGGGACAGCGCCCTTCTCAGGGAAATCCTGAAAACGGCGGTCCCCAGTTACGCCCGGGAAACCCTGAGCCCTGTCCATGCCTAGCCGCTCCGAACCCATACCCTTCTCCCGGCCCTTCACAGGGAAGGAGGAAGAAGATGCTGTAATCAGGGTCCTCCGCTCCGGCTGGCTGACTACAGGGAAAGAAACGCTTGCCTTTGAATCTGAATTCGGGGCTTTTGTGAAAACCCCCTGTCTGGCGGTGAATTCTGCAACATCAGGGCTCCACCTGGCCCTGGAAGCCTGCGGCACAGGTCCCGGAGACCTGGTCCTGGTCCCTTCCTACACCTTCACCTCTACTGCGGAAGTGGTGCGCTACCTGGGGGCTGAAACGGTTTTTGTCGATGTCGCGCCGGGAACTTTTCATATCGATCCCCTGAAGCTGGAAACAACCCTGGAACAACTCCCTCCGGGAAAAGCCAGGGCGGTCATCCCGGTCCACTACGGCGGCCTTCCCTGCGATATGGAGGCGGTTCTCTCGATTGCGGAAAAATACCGGCTCAAGGTAATTGAAGACGCCGCCCATTCCTTTCCCTCCCCCCTGCCGCCAAGCTCCCGTGTTCCCGCAGGCTCTTTTGCAGGCGCCGCAGGTGACGCCGGGGTGTTTTCGTTTTACGCCACCAAAACGATTACCACAGGCGAAGGCGGCATGATCGCTTCCAAAAATCCCGGTATGATCAAACGCATGTCGGTTATGCGCTCCCACGGCATAGACCGGAGCGTCTGGAACCGCTACACGGATACCAAAGCCTCCTGGTACTACGAAGTGATCGCCCCGGGTTTCAAGTACAATATACCGGACCTCCTTTCCGCTATCGGCAGGGTTCAGCTTTCCAGGGCTATGCTATTTTTGGCCATGAGGCAGGACATAGCCGCAGCTTACGACAGGGCCTTTGCAGGGGACGAACGCTTCACCCTCCCGCCTTCGGGCCCCGGCGACGCCCGGCACCTCTACCCGTTGCGGCTTAATCCCGAAAGGCTTAGTATCACGAGGGATGAATTTATTGAGAAACTCCAGGAACAGGGAGTCGGCGTGTCGGTCCATTTTATCCCCCTCCATACGATGCCGTACTATAAAAAACGCTATAAGCTCAAAGACGACGATTTTCCCGAATCCCTTTCTTCTTTCCGCCGGGTTATATCCCTTCCCATCTGGCCGGGCATGACAGGGGCTCAGGTAGAACGGGTTATCACGGTGGTCAAAGAACTGGGTTTTGCGTATACTATTGCATAACCGTGTTTGTTGAAGATATATCGGTCAGAGGCATGCTGCATGCCCTGACTATACGATCCCCTTCTGCCCGGGGCCATCTGGTCAGTATAGAAACTCCTAAATTCCCCGGCTCCTATACCCTTATAACAGCGGCCCAGATTCCCGGGAAAAACCAGCTCGAAGATTTTTCCGTCCCTATTCTTGCGTCAGACACGGTCTCGTACATCGGCGAACCTGTGGCCCTTCTGGTAGGCCCTGAAGAGGCGAAACTTGAAGACTACGCCGGCAGGTGTACCGTTGTTGTCCGGGAAGAAGCTCCTGATTTTTCCGGTAAGGCCCTCTCTGAAGAGAGTATCGCAAAGAAACGGGAATATACCGAAGGGGATCTGGAGGCGCTTTTTTCCGGCGCCGAATCCGTGGTAAAAGGCGTGTATACCACTGCCATCCAGGAACACTGGTATTCGGAGCCCCACGGCGCCGTGGCGGTATTCGGGAATGGGAAGATAAGCATCCATACCGCCACCCAGTGGCCCTTTCATGTAAAGCGTTCGGCAGCGAAGGTTTTAAAGATGGATCCCTCTGCGGTGGATGTAGACCCCGCGCAAATCGGGGTGCATCTTGACGGGAAGCTCTGGTATCCCTCCCTTATTTCCTGCCACGCCGCCTTAGGGGCTTTTATCACCAGGAAGCCGGTAAAACTCATGCTAACCAGGGAAGAGGATTACTGCTATTCCCCAAAACGGAACAAGACGGAGATTCATATACGCAGCGCTCTGGGCAGTAAAGGGGAAATCCTGGGAACCGGGATCCGGGTAACGGCGGAAACAGGGGCGCAGAACGTCTTTGCCGGTGAAATCCTGGATCATACCTGCCTGGGATGCCTGGGAATCTACCGGCTGGGCAAAATCGATCTCCAGGGAATTGCGGTAAAAACCAATATCCCCCCTCAGGGGCCCCTGGGGGGCTTCGGCCTTTCCCAGGGATTTTTCGCCATTGAACGCCATGTATCCCGTATAGCGGACAGCCTGGGAGAAGATCCCGCTGAATGGCGGAAAAAAAACTGTCTGGCAAAAAACAACAGCCTCGCCATCGGCATACCCCTTAAAAACCAGGCCCCTGTAACGGAACTCATTGATACAGCAGCGGCTATGAGCGACTATTACCGCCGCTGGGCTTCCTATGAACTGCTCAGGAGAAACAGGAAGGGCAAAGAATGGGACATCAATTCCGAACCTCTCAGGGGCATGGGAATCGCCGCAGCCTACCAGGGTTCGGGCCTGCTCTACAGCGGATCCGACAAGGGCGCTTACAGCGTCGAGCTGACACTGGAAAAGGACGGCGCCTTGGAGATAAAAACCAGCATCGCCTCAGCAGGGGTCGAAAACATCCGTATATGGCGGACCTTCGCCTCAGAGATCCTCTCGGTAAACGCGGCCCAGGTCAGGGTGCAGTGCGGAACCGGCGCTCCCGATTCCGGTCCCGGCTGCCTTTCCCGGAATATTTCGGTAATTACCAGGCTTGTGGAAAAATGCTGCCAGGCGATACGGAAACAACGTTTCCGGGATCCCCTTCCTATAACCGTGCGCCGTTCTGTACGGCCAGGCAAAATCACCCCCTGGGGACGCGAAAACGGTGAAAAGCCTGCTGATCCCAACGCCTTCGCCAGGCCGGGATGGGGCGCCGCTGCGGTGGAAATAGAAATTGACACTATCTCCCTGGTACCCAGGATCAGGGGGATATGGATTGCCGTAGACGGCGGCAGGATCCATTCCCAGGCCAGAGCGCGGCATTCGCTAAAAACCTCGGTTATCCAGGCCCTGGACTGGTGCAGCCGGGAGGCCCTGGACTACGACCAGGGCCGTATCTCCCGGGGCTTCCTGGGAGGATATACTATCTCAGGGCCTATGGAGATACCTCCTATACACATCGACTTTCTGTGGAATGACAACAGCCCTCCTAAGGGCATAGGGGAACTTCCTTTCTCCTGTATCCCAGCGGCGTATGTCCAGGCCGTTTCCCAGGCCATGGATTATCCTTTTGAAAAACTTCCTGTAACCGCCCAGGATGTCTGGGAAGCGGCGCAGCTTAAAAAGACCGGGGAGGGGGCATGACTATAGGCTTCATACTGAACGGCGAAGACGTGGTGATCCGTACCGGCGCCGAACAAAGGCTCATTGACATACTCAGAGGGACCTTCCAGCTCTTGGGCGCCAAGGCCGGCTGTTATTCCGGGCATTGCGGCGTCTGTTCGGTGATCTTCAACGGCGAAGTGGTAAAGGCCTGCCTTATCCCGGCTTTCAAAATCCGGGGAAGCGAGGTAATCACCATCGAAGGCTTTTCCCAGACCGATGAATACCAGGACATAGCCCAGGGATTCGTTGACGCAGGGGTGGAAAACTGCGGCTTTTGCGATACCGGCAAGATCCTGGCTACAGAAGCCCTGCTTTCCCGGAATACCCGGCCCGGCAGGGAAGACATTCTTATGGCCTTCGAGGGCATCAAGTGCAGATGTACCGAACCGGAAAGCCTGATAAGCGGCGTGATGACAGTGGCGGAACGGCGGAGGCGGAGGCTGTATGGACGCGGCGCCTAATCAGGTTTTTTTCCCTTCAAACCTCCAGGAACTCTTCTCGGCATGGAGCCGCTTCCCTGATGCCCTGCCCTATGCGGGCGGCACGGGGATCATCAGGGATCAGGAAAAACGGGCGCCTGTGCTTCCACGGAATATTATCGCCCTGGATAACCTGGAGGATCTTCGGCGCATAACCCGGACCGAACGCTACCTAGAAATAGGCGCCGCAGTGCGCCTGAGCGAAATACTCAACCTGGGCAAGATAGTCCCTGAAATCCTCACAAAAACCCTGGAAGGAATCGCCGGACCTGCCTTGCGGAACCTGGCTACTATAGGGGGCAATATCTGCTATCGCGCAAGCCGCCTGGACGCATCGGCCCCGCTGGCCGCCCTGGACGCCCATTACGAGCTACGCACAGCCGACAGCGCCCGCTGGATTTCGGCGTCCCGGTTTTCCAGCCCCCCGGGCCCGCCTGCTCTGGAGCCCCAGGAACTCCTTACACGCATCAGGATCCCTCTGGAGCAGTGGAATTACTCTATTTACCGCAAATTCAAATCCCCTGGAAACAGCGAAGCCGGGAAGGTCATCGTTTTTATCCTGAAAAACCAGAAAAATATCCTTACGGATCTGAGGGTCGTCTATTCAGACAGTATCCTCCTCCAGGACCGGAACAGCGAAACGCTGCTTATCGGCAAACGTCTGCCTCTGGAGAAAAAGGAAGCCCAGAGTTTCCTGGAAAGCTGGAAGCATTACCTCCAGGCCATGGAAAACGCGGCACTCAGGCAGCGGGACGCCCCGGGTAAATCCCAAATCGATCTGCTCAAAGCTCAGATCATCAATTTTATCAGCAACATCATTACCGGCATCGCTGATTAAGGGCCGGCGCGGGTTCAAAAAAATGATCCCTAAATCAGTTGAAACTAGCGCTTGTATGTGTTATGTTGTTCAATAATTGAACAATCGGAAGGGACACTGGAGCCTGTTTCGGCGGCCCGGGCTTGCGCTTTCGATTCCATACTTTCTTTTTTTCCGGTACATTGCCGGAAATGCCTTGTTGCGCCCAAAATTCCGGTATTAGCTATGGTCAACCAGTCAATTGATACCGAATACATTATCCTCGAAAACATATACGACTCAGGCGAACGTAATACCGTCCTGCGGCAGCGGGATCTGGCCCAGATAGCCGGGACTTCCCTGGGAATGACCAATTCCATCCTCAAACGCCTGGCTCAAAAGGGCTGGATCACAATAAAAAAGCTGAACAGCCGCAATATCCAATACGCCGTTACCCTGGAAGGCTTCAACGAGATCATCCACAGGAGCTACCATTACTTCAAACGGACTATAAAAAACGCGGTGTATTACAAGGACAGCCTTGAAGAGATTATATGCCGCGCAAAGGCCCGGGAAACAGCCGCCGTGATCCTTGTGGGAGTAAGCGACCTGGATTTTATCGTGGAACACGCCTGCCGCCATTACGGGCTTTCGTTTCTCAAGACCACCGAGACCGAAACAGTCGGCAGCCGGAACACGCTGCGGATATACGCTGAAAGCATCAGCGAAAATTCCCAGGACCCCGGCAACTGCCTTTACCTGTCCCGGCTTGTAATGAAACAGGCCGCCGCGGTGAGGTAAACGGCGGCATGAAGTATGTTGATGGAAAAAGAACTTTCCTTTGTGTTCGGGAATGTCCCTTCAAGAGTATGCATCCGTGACCCCCTCCCGGACGCCCTGGAGCTTTCCGAAGGCCGCAGGACACTTCTGGTCTGCGATGAGAATACCAGGCCCCTGGCCCTGAAGACAGCCGGGGATTCGGACCTGCCCCTCTGCGTTCTTTCTCCGGGAGAGGTAAACAAGAACTGGGCCGCAGTAGAGATCATACTGAAAGCCGCCAGGGAAGCGGGCCTTGGCAGGGACGGGGTTTTTACAGGCATAGGCGGCGGGGTCATCAGCGATCTCTGCGCCTTCGCTGCTTCAGTCTACATGCGCGGCGCGGCCCTCTGCATCGTGTCCACTACCCTTTTGGGCATGGTTGACGCCGCTATAGGCGGGAAAACCGGGTTTGACTTCCTGGGCATAAAAAACCTGGTAGGGACCTTTTACCCTGCGGAAAAGGTGGTCATGCCCCTTGCGGCCCTGGAACCCCTTCCAGAAAAGGAATGGAAATCGGGTCTGGCGGAACTTGTCAAAACAGCGGTTCTTGGGGACTGCGAACTGTTCAGCATGGTTAAAGACATACAAAAAAACCGGGAAACCCTGGCCCTCTGCATCGCCAGGGCGGTTGAAATAAAGGGGCGAATCGTGGAAGAGGATCCCCGGGAAACCGGGAAACGCCGGGCGCTGCTTAACCTGGGCCATACCTTCGGCCACGCCCTGGAATCCGCCGCAGGCTTGGGGAACATCTCCCACGGCGAAGCCGTAGCCTGGGGTATGGTCCGGTCCTGCGAACTGGGGCTCTACCTGGGCGTAACCCCTCCCGGTCGGGCCCGGGACATTACGGAACTCCTTAACAGTTTCGGCTATGAAACAAGGGCCCCCCACCCCGCAGGAATGGACGCCGCTGTACTTATGAAAGCCATGGCCTGGGACAAGAAAAGAAAGTCCGGCAGACTGAATTTCATTGTTCCCGCCCCGCAGGGCGCGGAAATCGTCCCCGATCCCGGCGGCGGTATTACCGGAAAAATCATTAACGGAGAGTTGTCATTATGAAAAAATTTGTTGTTCTCTTAATCATTTTTATTTCTCTCTGTTCCCATTTCCTTTTTGCCCAGGACGCGGCCCCTGTTCCTGAGGGTACTGATTCCCGGACCGTTTATGTAATCCGCAGCATGGATTTCGACAGCGAGGGCCGCAGCCGTTCTTTTGCGATCATCTACAACGGCGAATTCCGGGAAGGGGAACGCCTGGAAGGGAAAGAGGCCCTGGAACGCTACATAACCCGCAAAATCCAGCTTCTTATGAACCAGCGGGTCCTGGAAGAAGCTTCGATAGAATATACCCTTGGCAGCCCGGAAGCGGACGGCTCCGTTCCGGTTAAGCTTTTAGTCCATACAAAAGACACCTGGAACATCATCGCCCTCCCCTATCCCCAATACGACAGCAACGAGGGCCTCAGAATTACCATTAAGGCCAGGGACTACAATTTTTTCGGCACTATGAGCGCCCTGAGGGTCGATTTCGGTTACCGCCGGGATAATAACGATAACAATTCGTTTAATTTCGAGATTGATTCGGACATTCCCTTTTACGCCGCAGGGCTTAACTGGAGCGTTAATTTTGATCATATCTTTGAATACACCGTCGGGGACCCCTTGTATTACAAAAATGTTACCGGCGTTTCCATTGAACTGCCGGTTTCTGTATCCACAGTCAGCCTCGGAATCAACCAGTACCTTATCATCAACGAAAGCAATTCTGATAAAAATCAGGAAAATTATAACCTTGGCCCCCGCATGGATGGGCCCTATGCTGCCAGCGAACTTTTCGCATCATGGAGAATACCTCTGGGAATTGAAGCCGGCGAATTCGGAAGCCTCGCGTATACGCCAAGGCTGTCCGGGAAGATAGCTTACAAAAAAGGCGGCGTTGACGAACCCCGGCGGCCTGTTGCGTCATTGAGCCATACCATCGGCTTCGGAAGGATCAACTGGATCGGCAATTACCGCAAGGGCCTGGAAGCGAACCTGAGCAACAGCAATAACTTCTTTTTCGATCCCAAAGGCTGGAGCGTCAGCGCAGGAGCTGCGGCGGTTTTCCATTGGCCCTTCACGAAGCTCAACGGCGTCTCAACGCGGCTCGAATACCAGCACTGGTTTAACGATATAAACTACAGCGCCGGTACATCCCTCCGGGGCGTCCTTAACGCCGACCTCCATGCCGAATATATGCTCGCGTTGAACCTGGATTTCCCTTTCAGGCTGATCCGGTTTTATCCCTCCGAATGGTTTAACAACCGCAAGCTCCGTTTCTTCGATTTTGAAATGCACCTTTCGCCTTTTATAGATATGGCTATGCTGAAAGGCCCCTATAACGATACCGGTATCAGGGACAATGAATACGAGGGCAATAGTTTTTCTGCTAACGACATACAATACGCAGGGGGTTTTGAAATCATCGTTTTCCCAGCCTTTATGCGCAGCCTCTACCTCCGCGCCAGTGTGGGCTACAACATAAACAAGATCAAAAAAACCGGGGACATTCCTAAATGGAACGAAATCTTCATCGGAATCGGGCATCATTATTGATGATAACAAATTTTTCAAGCATACCGGGCAAACTCAACGAGCTTCTTGAACGTAAACGGAAGTTCTATCTTATAACCCTGTTTTTTATGTCCATAATCCTTTCCGTCATAGAAACTGCCGGGGTTTCGGTAGTTATGCCTTTTATATCCGTGGCGTCCAATCCTGAAATGGTTGATTCAGGCGGCTACAAATATTTTTATGACTTATTTAAATTTACCGGTAAAAACAATTTTATTATTTCCTTCGGCGCAGGGATAATCGTTTTTTATATCATCAGGTCTTTTTACAACATTTTTTACAGTTATTCGTTAAATAAATTTTCCCTGGGAACCTACCGGTATTTTGCCGCCAGGCTTTTCAAAACCTACCTTGCCCTCCCCTACAAGATTTACGTCCAAAGGAACCCTTCGGTTCTTTCCCAGATGTTGAACGGAGAGGCCAATAATCTCAGCAGTCTGCTGCAAAGGTTTTTGCAAATATTTTCCGATGCCTTTACGGTACTGTTCCTGTACTGTTTCATGGTAGCGGTAAACTGGCAGATTACCCTGGTACTGACTGGCATTTTAATCCTTATCGTTCTAGTGGTTTTTTCCACGCTGATACGCGCAAGCAAAAAACTGGGAGAAAGACGTTACGCCGCAAATGTAAAACTGAGCCGGACAATTTGGGAGACCTTCGGTAATTTTAAATTCATCAAACTAAAAGGCAACGAGAACGAAATATTTGACGTTTTCAACGATTCCACTTCCAGATTGTCCCATACGTCCATAATCAGTTCCACCTTAGGAACCATACCCAAGAATATTCTTGAAAATCTCGGGTTTTCCCTTTTAATCGCCGTCGTCTGTTATATTTTATGGCGCTATGATTCGGCGGTCATGGTAATCCCGGTTATTTCCATGTATGCCCTGGCATTGTACCGTATGCTGCCGGCAATCAACCGTATTCTGGATCACTTTAATTCAATCGCCTATCTGCAGCGTTCTCTGCACATGATATACGACGATCTGAAGCTGGAGACCGACCAGGAAGGCTCTGTTCCGGTTACTTTTGCCAACTCCATCCGCGGTGAAAACCTTTGGTTCCGTTATGTAAACGGCGGTGATGTAATCAAAGACATTTCGTTCGAGATCAAAATTGGCGAAAAAGTCGCCTTTACCGGAGAAAGCGGCAGCGGAAAAACCACCCTGGTGGATATTATCATCGGCATTTACCGTCCCATTAAAGGAAACCTGTATGTGGACAATGTCCCGATTGATAATAACAACATACGCTCCTGGCGCAGTAAAATCGGTTACATACCCCAAAGCATCTATCTTTTTGACGGCAGCGTAGCGGAAAATGTCGCCTTTGGTTCGGAATACAACGAAGAAAAAATTATCCGTGTTTTGAAAAAGTCAAAAATCTGGAATTTTCTTGAAACAAAGGACGGTATTCAAACCCGGGTCGGCGAAGGCGGCATACAGCTTTCCGGGGGCCAGAAACAGCGCATCGGCATAGCCCGCGCCCTGTACAATGACCCGGAAGTCCTTGTTTTGGACGAAGCCACTTCTTCTCTGGACGACGAAACCGAAGCCGAAATAATGAATGAAATCTACGACGTGAGCGGCAATAAAACCCTGATCATCATTGCCCACCGGCTAAGTACCATTGAACGCTGCGACCGGCGCATACAGATCGAAGACGGGGTATTGGCGGGATGAAGCGCAGGCTGCCTTTGGGCATACAGACATTTGAAATCATACGTTCTGATGGTTTTGTCTATGTTGGCAAGACCGCCCGAATCCGCATCGGCAGTTGGAAGTTGGGGAGGATGGAAGCAAGGCTGAATGAAACGCCCTGTCCGCTTTTTTAATACCACCGGTCCCTGTAACCCGGACGATCACTATATGCTGCCTCCCAGAGAACGTCTGGTCGGAGCCCAGCTTGACCGGTATATCAGGGATAAATTGTACTGGGTGCTCCACGCGCCCAGGCAGACCGGGAAGACCACGTTTTTGCAAAGCTGGATGCGGGAAATTAACGCCGGAGATGAAGCGATTGCCTGCTATGTCAGCGTGGAAAGCTGCCAGGGAGTGGCGGAACCGGAACGGGCCATGCCGGCCATCTGCGCGGCG
>JAISZE010000010.1 GCA_031269405.1 Treponema sp.
GAGTCCCGTATGCCGAGACATGCCTGCCGTAAGCTTTCCAGGCTTTCGGTGTCGTCAGGAAGTATTCGGGACACGGCATAGAGGGTGAGGCCGTAGTCGTAGCCGACGGTTATATCTCCTTCTGGTTTGGACGGGAACTTTCCTGACTCCTTCCAGGAGCGGATGATGTTTTTAACCATTTTTTCCAGTAAGGCCTTGGGAACCAGGTCCGAATGAACCCACAAGGGCATAAAGGCTGTAGAGAGCAGGTTGTAACGCCGAGGGGGAACTTTTTCAAGATCCTTTCCCTTCCCCAGGCAGTCAAGGCAGACATACCTGCCATTAGGGCCGCGATAGGAAACGCCGAAGCCGTGGCCGCATTCCATAACACCCCGGCGGCGTTTCGGCGACGTGTGATCATCGTAGAGCCCTGGTTTATTGCAGTAGAGAATGTTTTCTTCTATAAAATTGGAAACGAAGGATCCCGCGATTGCTTTCATCGCCGCTTCCTGTTCCTTGAGGAAAGGCCCGTCCTCAAGCCCCAGGTCCCGGGCCGCAGGCAGGTACAATTCCAGGGCCCGGTGATAGAGAAGGGTAGCCTCCATGGAACCGTCCTGGATATTGGCCCTGGGCAGTATGCCCCCGGCGATGTATGTTTCGTCCCCCGAGAACGGGAGCATACCCTTTACCATGCGCTCTTGCTGCTGGCTTAAAGCCCAGCGGAGCAGAGGGGCCAGTTCTTTTAGAAAAGCCGCGTCCCTGGTAAAGCTGTAATACTCCATCCCCATGAGTACGAGATACCCGGTATTTTCAGCGAAATCATGTTCATGGACATGGAAGGCGCAGGTCCCCATACCTTGGGCAGTGGAGATTTTTCCGTAAAGCCTGTGGACGCCGGCGTAATACCGCAGCAGCTTTTGCGCCTCTTCAAGGCAGCCCACAGCCATAAGACCCCGGAAGCAGCCGTAGTTGTCCCGCACATAAGCGAGGTGGTAATTGCAGCCTGCAAGGATGCCGCCTGAATCGTCCTGCTGGGTTTTAAGGAGGACAGCGATGTCATCAGCAGCATTGGAAATTTCATGATCCAAAACAGGATACATTTTTTTCATATATCCTGTTCTGGCAAAGCTAAAGTCCCTCCAGTACTCCAAAGTTTTTTCGCAGAGCAAGGCGGAACCGGCGGCTGAAAGCTCTTCAAAGATCTTCCATGCCGAATCTTCGTCTTTGGCGCAGATAATAAGAATATCCCCCTTACCGAGGGTAAACGCCGCCTCATCTGTATTCGAGAAACGCTCTTCAGCATCGCCTGACACGGCGGCTATTACGAAGAGCCTGTCTGTAATAGGATAACCTTCACTGGGCCTCCCTTCCTTGCCCTGCATAGTGGCGTAGAAAAGAGTCCCTGCCGGAACGGAACCGCACCAGGCTTTTGAGAACCCCTTTCCTGCAAGCATCTGCTCCGGGGCCCTGGAAAGGGCACTGACATTAAGGCGGCGTATGCGCCATGCTATGGGTTTTTCCGCCTTGACGCTGCGTATAAAGGCCGATGCCCCTGGAGGGGCGAAGTCGAGCCACGAACCGCGGCCTTCAAGGGAATAGTTCCACACTGCGGAACCGGGAATACGCCGCTTTTCAGTTTTCCCTTCTTCATCGCACAGGAGTTGGAGAAGAGACGGTGTGGAGTAATAAGGCCCCATAATATCAAAAACATCCGCCCCTCTTACATAGGCGCAGAGTTTCCCGTTACCAATACTGTGAACGCCGCCGGCAGCTTCTTTCATGCTTAAAAATCCTCCAGAGGTTCGTCCCGGTCCATTAAATCCGGCAAGGTGTAGACCAGGGTTCCGCTTTTACGGACCCGAAGTTCGGCGAAGCCTTTGGACACGAGGTTATCCAGGTATTTCTTAGCCTCTTCGATGGGAAGGTCCCCCGCCAGGGCAACCTCGCTGACGGTGAGGACGCCTTTGTTTTCTTTGGCCAGCTTGAGGATGATCCGCTCCAGGCTTTCTTTGTCCCTGGATTTACCGTTAACCACCCTGGCTTCTCCATCATGCACATAACGCCAATCAGGCCTCCTGGCCTGCCCGTGGGGCGCGGTAAAAATGGCGTTCCGTATATTGGCTTCCTGTACCTGGTTGGAAAGGGTGAAGAAATCGTAAACAGAGCCGATCATGCCAAGGCCGCCGGTAAACATCCAGAGGAGTCCTGTGGGGATTTTTCCCAGGTAAAAACGGTGAAACCCCAACGCGCCGAAGCCCGAAAGGAACCATAAAAGATATGCGATTCCGACACTGTACATAGCAGCCTCCCTAGTCAGCGCTGTTTTGCTTCTACGCCTGATCAGGCGGTCCCCATAAAGGCAACCACATACAGGATACTGGAAATCTTCAGTTTTTCCAAGTACCCGCCTGCTAAGGCTGACAGGATGGGAAGGCAAAGGAAAACCTAAAGCCCAGGGAAAAAGGCGCGGCTGTGAAATTGGGAACAATGATCATTTTGCAACCGAATATCGAAAAGGTTTCAGGTCCAATCCCTATCAGATGCCTACCGCCCAGGAAGCGACTGCGGCGCCCAAGTCCATCATCATTTCATCATCTCCGATATCAATGATAGTAACAGCATGCGGCTGGTCCCCTATCGCGAAGATACCCTCAGCTACCTCATCGCGGATAATGAGTATAGGTTTATCAAGGGCGGAAGCGATACCCGCTTCAATATGGTTCCATGGGGTAGCGAGTGATGTGTGTTCCCCGGCCCGCTCCTTTGTAGTACCGGCATACCAGACGACCTTACTGGCCTCCATTTGGGGCACTCCTAAGACGATAGTTCCATCGCATAAACCGATGCGCTGTTTTACTTCGTCGAGCGGCGCGCCAACGCCATATTCGTCCGGCGGGAATGTCATGGCTTCGACACCGGCATCACGGAGCCCCTGGGTGATCTGCGCAAGGATGATGAGTCCCTGCCTGTTGAGGAGCGACGGCCGGCTTAAAAAGACACGCTTAGGCCGCTTTCCCGCTTCTGCCCGATCGCCGCTCCCTGCCTGGCTGCCATCCTCAATGAGCTTCCCGCCCATAAAGACCCCCTGTTCGTCGATTCTTGCAAGCACTTCCGGCGGAATGTTGCTCGCTTTACGGAAAGTGGCGCGTGTAAGGTTTGCCCCTCTGAAACGGGCGCCGCGCAAATTAGCCGAATCAAAGTTGCAGCCTTGAAGATCGGCATCCCTGAGCACCGTCCCCACAAGCTGTGCGCTCATGAATACTGCATTAGCTAACCGTGCGCCCCGCAGCGACGCGGAGCTTAAATCGGCGCGAAAGAAGTCCGCGCCTACCGCCGAAACCGGACGCTTGTTTTGCCTTAACCCCCAGTAGCAGTTGCGCAGGTTAGCCCGCTGGAAGTCAACACCGTCCAGGGAGACAGCTTCAGCCAGCCCGTCGGCTATTGCCTTCTGGATGATGCCGGCAGGTTCGGTTTTGAGAACAGCGGCGGCAAGTTTAACCGCATCTTCGGCGTACGGCATATCCCGTGTGCCATATTCCGACCTTGAGCCGAAGAATCGCGGGAGCAGAGCCGCAGCGGAGAGCCTCTCTATGGGAGTGTTGCTTCCCAGACCGTTGGCGGTGCGGATGAAAGATTCACCAATGTCCTTTGTCCTGTCGCGTCTGCTGCGGAAGCGCAGGAATCCCCCGAGTCCTGCCAAAGCGCCGAGGCAGCCGAGCGCCGCGGCAATGAGGTTCACATAATCAGTCATAGAATTATTCTATAGCAGGGAGAGAGTATTGTAACAGATACTCTGTTTAGTTCCGAAGCTTCAATGGACCGCATAGTATCAGGAGCCTGCCGCCAGCTTCCGCTAAACAAACTTACGGTAGCTCTTCAGTATGATGAAGCTTTCCGAATGGGTTATACCCTTTACTGTCGAAAGCTGCTCGGTAAGGAACCTGACCAGCCCCTTGTTGGAATCCACCAGCACCTCGGCGATAAGGTCGTAGCGGCCCGACACGATGGAAACAGAGAGAACGTTTTCCAGCGCCGATACCTCCCCGGCCTTGGCTTCCAGAAACCGGGATTCTACGACGCCCATGGCGATAAGGGCAAGCTGCTGCTTCTCCAGGGCGTCGGGGTTTATCAGAGCCTTGATCTCGACGATGCCCGCGTCCCTGAGTTTCTTGAGCCGCAGCCTTACGGTCCCTTCGGAAATATGGAGTTTTCCTGCGATAGTGTTGTTAGGGACATAACCCTCCCGCAGGATCTCCATGATTTTCCAATCTGTGTCGTCAGGCTGCATGGTTCATAATAAACGGTCAGGGTCCGTGTAATCAATGCCGAAAGCTGAGGCCACGTCCCGGTACGTACATTTCCCCTTATAGGTATTAAGGCCCAGTTTCAAATCCCCCAGGGATTTACAGGCCTCTTCCAGGCCCCTGCCGGCAATTGCCAGACCGTAAGGGAGCGTGGCGTTGGTAAGGGCCAGAGTACTGGTCAGGGCCACGGCGCCGGGCATATTGGCTACGCAGTAGTGGACCACCCCTTCTTCCTCGTAGACCGGATCATCGTGGGTAGTGGGCCTGGTAGTTTCGGCACACCCCCCCTGATCCACCGCCACATCCACAAGGACCGAATGTTTTTTCATCAGCGAAAGATGCTCCCTCCTGATCAGTTTAGGCGCCCTGGCTCCGGGGATGAGCACAGCGCCTACCAGGAGATCGCATTCTCCAAGCGCCGCCCTGATGCTCTCTTCATTCGAGTAGAGGGTGGTTACGGTTCCGCGGAAAATGTCGTCGATGTAAGCAAGGCGGCCGGCGCTGATGTCCAGCACCGTAGTGTCCGCCCCAAAACCCGCCGCTATCCGGGCGGCGTTGAAACCCACAGTCCCGCCGCCCAGGATGGCCACCTTGCCCCTGGGCGTCCCGGGAACCCCGGAAAGCAGCACCCCCCGGCCTCCTGAGGGCCGTTCCAGGTACTTCGCCCCTTCCTGTATACTCAGCCTCCCGGCTATCTCGCTCATGGGCCTGAGGCAGGGGAGATCCCCGCCGCCGGTCCTGATGGTCTCGTAGGCCACTGCCGAAACCTTCCTGTCCAGCAAGGCCCTGGTCTGGGCCTCGTCGGCTGCCAGGTGCAGGTAGGTAAAAAGTATCTGCCCTTCCCTGAGGAACCCGTACTCCTCCTCCTGGGGTTCCTTTACCTTGATGATCATGTCGTTTCCGGCGAAGATCTCTTCCCTGTCCCGCCCGATAACCGCCCCTGCGGCGGCATACTGGGCGTCGTCGAAGCCCGCCCCCTTACCGGCGCCGGCCTCAACGGTAACCTTGTGGCCCCGGGCGGCGTAGGCGGCTGCGCACTGGGGGGTCAGTCCCACCCGGTACTCGTGTTTTTTGATTTCCTTTACACATCCAATCCGCATCATTTCCTCCTTAATTAAGACTTGTATTACGATAATCGCAACGTAACTGAAGTTTATTGCATAATCATCAACTATTCAAGTATATATTACGAAAAGCACTAAAAAACACCGGACAGTTCTTTGGCCCCAGGGCTGCGCCCCTCCGGCGCTATGTAATCAGATCGTTATTTGTGGGTCAAGTTTAGCCTGGGGATGAGGGAGGGTTCAGGCGGAAGTTGACCATGATCGCCGCTTCGGCCAAAAAATCCTTCCGGGCCTCGTTTTTGGCCTCCGTGAGGATCTTGTTCCCGCCCGGCCCTGAAACCTGGGTGTACAGGCCCATAAAGGCTCCGCAGGAGGTTTGCAGGGCCGCCGCCTCTGCAGGGGGGATTTCCCAGCCCTCGGCGTTGCCCGTGATTTTGGCAACAAAATTACCCCCCCAGGCCCGCCAGGGGAGCATCGGAACCCGGTAGATATTTGGCTCTTTTACTCACGGCAACTCCTTTTACAAGCGGCGGCATCGCCGCTTATATGATTGATCCCCATACCGGGGGAAATTCCGCGGCAAGGGCTGATAGCCGGTTTTTAGACGCCGGGGACATGTCCCCAACGACTGGGGAGATGTCCCCAAGAGCTGGGGAGATGTCCCCAAAGGCTGGGGAGATGTCCCCAAGAGCTGGGGACATGTTCCCAAAG
>JAISZE010000030.1 GCA_031269405.1 Treponema sp.
TCGTTCATGTGTAACCCCATGTTGACCTCCGGTTTCTACCGGAAGCATGTCGATTTGGGTTACATTTTCATAATGTCTCAAACTCTTCTTTTCGGTTACTTTTTCGATGTCTCACTGCGGGCAGTTGACAAAATTTTCCTTGATTAGTATACTATGGTTTGACAACTTAAGATTCTATGAATTAAAAGGGTCCTTCGGAGGCCCTTTTTTGTTACCCTGAGCCGTACTTTACGGCTTTGGTATTGGTAAAGGAAGGTAATGCGGTATACGCCCAGAACAGGAACTGCTGATTCAGTCTCAAAAGACCCTGGGGATCTCTTGTTTGATTCCCTTGAACCGGTTGTAAAAGGTCTGGGGATGTCCTTCATAGAGCTTGCTGTTTCCCGCCATAAGGGAAGCGTCCAGGTCAGGGCGGTCGTGTACCGCCCCGGAGCTGTGGGGGTGGAAGACGTGGCCCTGGCGCACCGGGCTGTTATGCCCAGGCTGGAGCTGGCCTTTCCGGGACAGGATATTTACCTGGAGGTTTCGTCTCCGGGGATCGACCGGCAGATAAAAGACGGCAGCGAATTTATCCATTACGTCGGCAGGGGGATCAGGTGTTACAGGACCGATATTTCAGACTGGACCGGAGGGATACTCGGTTCGGCAGATGAAAAAGGAATCATTTTAAAAACTCCGGATGGGGAACTCCGCCTGGTGTGGGATATAATCGCCAAGGCGAAGCTGAGCCATTCAGAAGAAGCAGGAGGATAAACCGGTGGCAACGGATATGTCTGAAGCGATTCGCCAGCTTATACAGGATCGGGGTATGTCCGAGGAACTCATCCTCAGGACGATTGAAAATACCCTCCTAGCGGCTTATAAACGCAAGTTCGGGAGCGCTGATAACGCGGTGGTACGGTTCAGTGATGATAGGGAAGTTTCGATTTTTGCGAAAAAACAGATAGTAGACGGGGTTTACGATCCGGTTTTGGAGATCGATCTTGAAGAAGCCCGAGAACTAAACCCTGATGCGGAAACCGGGGACGAGATCCTCATCGAAGTGGATCCCAGGGACTTTGACCGCGTATCGGTACAGAGCGCCAAGCAGACGGCCCATCAGTCTATACGGGAAATCCAAAAAGACAGCCTGTATTCGGAATTTAAGGACAAAGTCGGGGAAATAATCATCGGTTATTACCAGCGGGAACGGAACGGGACTATTTATGTAGACCTGGGCAAGATGGAAGGTATTCTCCCCAAAAAGTACCAGTCTCCAAGGGAAACATACCATGTCAATGACCGCATCAAGGCCTTTATAACTGAGGTGAATAAAACCCAGACTGGGCTCCAGGTGGTCCTTTCCCGGACCCACACGGACTTTGTTAGGGCTGTTTTCGAGCTTGAGGTGCCTGAGATTTACGACAAGACTGTGGAGATCCACAAGATAGTCCGGGAACCGGGTTACCGTACCAAGCTGGCGGTGTATTCCAACAGGGAAGACGTGGATCCTGTAGGGGCCTGCGTGGGGCTCAAGGGCGTGCGCATCCTGGCTATTATCAAGGAACTGGAAGGCGAAAAGATCGACGTACTCAAGTACGATCCTGATCCCAGAAAATTTATCAAGAATGCCCTTTCCCCTGCAGAAGTGCGGGACGTGATTGTCCTTGATGAGGGCAAGCACCAGGCCCTGGCGGTGGTGAACGATTCCCAGCTTTCTCTGGCTATCGGCAAACAGGGGCTCAATGTGCGCCTGGCTAACCGCCTGGTGGACTGGAATATCGATGTTAAAACAGACGCCCAGTTTGAAGAGATGGATATTGCCTCCGAATCCCGCAGGGCCGTTTCGGATCTCTTTGGCGATTCGGATTCCTACGAAGAGGAGATTTCCCGGATTTCCGAACTTCCCGGAGTGGATCCCCAGGTCGCCCAGGCATTGCGGGACAACAATATCGATTTTATCGAGGATTTCCTTGCGCTGTCTGAGGAGGATCTCGCTGCTGTTTCCGCTATTTCCCCCGAGCAGCTTGATGTTTTGAGAAAACTTATCGAAGAATACGTGGAAGTTATCGAAGAGGAAGAGTATCCGGCAGAGGCGGAACCTGAAGCTCCTGAGGCGGAGAACCAGGAAACAGCCGGAGAGGAAACTGAAGAAGAATATGAATGTCCTGAATGTGGAGCTAAGATAACCGTGGATATGACCAGTTGCCCGAACTGCGGGATCGGGTTGAGTTTTGAATACGAGGATGAATGATGATTTTTACCGTCAAAACTTTGTTTTGAAAATCATCGTAATGCTGAAAGGAAGAATATGGCTGAGGAAAAAGAGAACACACAGAAACCCAAGGTTGAGCTTATAAAAAAAGTTCAGACTGAGCACGAAGTCTCTGACGGACCCTCCAAAAGCGCAGTTCCTGAACATGGAGAACGCCGCAAGGTCATTGTGGTCAAGAAAAAACCTGCCTCCAGTCCAGGCGCGCCTGCCGCCTCTGCTCCCGCAGGACCGGTCAAAAAAATCCAGCCCAAGGTTGTGGTAACCAAGGCTCCCCCAGAGGGTGATGCCGAAGCCTCTGAGGCTAAGGCCAAAGCCCAGGTTGAACTGGCTGTCCCTTCTTCCGATCCCGGAACTCCGCTGCCTGTGCCTGAAAGCGTTCTGACCCCTGAATCTGCGCCTGTGCCTGCGGCGGCGGTTCAGGAAAGCCCCGCAGAGGTTCCCAAACAGTCTCAAACAGAGATCTCTGAAGAGCCTGTTGTCTTTAAGCCCGCCCAGCGGCCTGCTGTCGCTGCCGGCAGGGTAGGCGGCAGGCCGGTAGGCCCCAGGCCCAGCCGGGAGGAACCGTCCCGTTCCGGTCCGCCGCAGGCGCCCTTCCCCCAGCGGCCCCAGACGGTTGCTGGCAGGGTAGGCGGGCGGCCTGTAGGCCCCAGGGCCGATGGCCGTCCGGGAATGGGAAGCCGGCCTTATAACGGTCCCGGCGGGCCCAGGCCCGGAAACGGGCCCAGGCCGGGAAATGGACCCAGACCGGGAAATGGGCCCAGGCCGGGCGGTCCCGGGAGGCCCGGTTTCGGGCCCCGGCCCGGGGGCCCGGGGAGGCCTGGCGGTCCTGGAAGGCCTGGCGGGCCGGGGAGGCCCGGCGGTCCCGGAAGACCGGGTGGCGGACCCCAGACCTCTCCTTCTTTGGCAGAAGGGAAAGGGCCGGCGAAAAAAACCTTTAAGGCAAAAAAGCCGGTTTACACCAGGAAAGAAAAAGAAAAAGAAATGGAGGAAAAACTCCTCCAGACAAAAAAGAAGATCACCCAGGTCGCCAACCCGGTTCCCAAGACCATCGAAATCATGGAAGTGGTTCCTGTGTCGGAACTGGCCAAAAAGATGAACCTCAAGGCTTCTGATCTCATTCAGAAGCTCATGAGTATGGGCCAGATGGTTACGATAAACCAGCAGATCGACGCGGATACCGCAACCCTTTTGGCGGCTGAATTCGGCGCTGACGTGAAAATCGTCAGCCTTTACGACGAGACCGTTATCGATACCGGTTCCGATGAAGGCGCTGCGCTGCTGCCCAGGCCGCCGGTGGTTACCGTCATGGGCCATGTCGATCACGGAAAAACCAAGCTCCTGGACGCTATCCGCAGCGCCGATGTGGTTTCCGGCGAATTTGGCGGGATAACCCAGCATATAGGCGCCTATACCGTAGAGACCCCCCAGGGAAGGATCGCGTTCCTGGATACTCCGGGGCACGAAGCCTTTACCCGCATGCGCGCCAGGGGCGCCCAGGTGACGGATATTGTGGTCCTGGTAGTCGCCGCCGATGACGGGGTCATGCCTCAGACTATTGAAGCCATCAACCACGCAAAGGAAGCGGATGTTCCCATAATCGTGGCGGTAAACAAAATCGACAAACCCGAAGCTAACCCCGACAAGGTCAAGAGCCAGCTTTCGGAACTGGGCCTTATGCCCGAAGACTGGGGAGGCAAGACCATGTTCGTGGAAGTCTCGGCGCTCCAGAAAAAAGGCATTGATAAGCTCGTTGACGCTATCCTCCTTGAAGCGGAGATCCTGGAACTTAGTGCTAATTACGACCGCACGGCAGAAGGCAAGGTTCTGGAATCCCGTATTGATCATGGCCGCGGTATCGTCGCCACGGTAATGGTAGAGAAAGGGACCCTTAAAATTGGGGATTCCTTCGTCGCCGGAATCTGGCCCGGCAAGGTACGTGCCCTCTTCACCGACAGGGGGGACAAGATCGACAACGCCACTCCTTCGATGCCTATTGAGGTGCTCGGTTTTGAAGGCATCCCCAACGCCGGGGATCCCCTTCAGGTAGTGGATGACGAAAAAACCGCCCGGGGCATATCGGCCAAGCGCCAGGAACTGAAGCGCTTCGAAGACGCCAAAAATATCAGGAAGATCACCCTGGACAACCTCCACGAGACTATCAGCGACGGGGCCATCCAGGAACTCAAAGTCATCATCAAAGCCGATGTCCAGGGTTCCGCCGAAGCCCTGCGCTCAAGTCTGGAAAAGCTTTCCACCAGCGAGGTGCGGCTCCATGTGATCCAGGCCCTGCCAGGGGCTATCAACGAAGGGGATGTGGATTTGGCTATCGCCTCTAACGCCCTCATTATCGGCTTTAACGTGCGGCCTGTGCCTAAGGCCAAGATCCTGGCGGATCAGGAAAAAGTTGATATCCGTAAATACAACATCATTTACAAGGCTGTGGAAGAGATACAGCTTGCCATGGAAGGCATGCTCAAACCTGACACGAAGGAAGAGGTTATCGCCACTGTAGAGGTACGGAACACCTTTAAGACCCCCAAGTTCGGTACCATCGCAGGCTGCTATGTCCTTACCGGGAATGTCAAGCGCAGCGCCAGCGTTCATCTGGTCCGGGACAACGTGGAAATATACACCGGCAAAATCGGCTCCCTCAGGCGTTTCAAGGACGATGTGCGCGAAGTGGCTGCGGGCTACGAGTGCGGCATGAGCATAGACGGTTTCGACGATGTACAGGTAGGCGACCAGCTTGAGATCTTTGAAATGGTAGAAGTTGCCAGAAAGCTAAGTTAATGAATGAATATAGAACAGAACGGCTAGGGCGCCTGATCCAGGAAAAAATCGGCGCCCTCATTGTGGAAGGCAAAATAAAGGATCCTAGGGTTACCCCTTTTCTTTCAATCACCAGGGTTACGGTGTCCCGGGATCTGGCCTGGGCGGAGGTCTATGTTTCCGCCTTTACCGCGGAAGGCAGCCTGGTCAAAGGGGTAGCGGGGCTGCAAAGCGCCGCAGGGTTCATCCAGGCCCAGCTTGCCGGGAGCATGAGGATACGCCAGACCCCGAAACTCCGTTTCCATCAGGACAGGGGCATTCGCGAAGGTTTTGAAATCGTAAAGAAAATTGAGGAACTGAAAAATAATGGCTCTACAGATGAACCCGGAGACCACGGGCCGCCCTCTGGCAGGTGACTGTAACGGCGGTTTTCTGTTATTGAAAAAAAGTCCCGGCGTCACTTCCTTTGAGAGCCTTAACATTGTCAAAAAGGCACTTCGCACCGGAAAGGTGGGCCATACGGGTACGCTTGATAAATTCGCTTCAGGCCTCCTTATTGTTCTTACAGGTAGGGCCCTCAAACTTGCGCCGTGGTTTTCCCTTTGCGACAAGGAATACGAAGGGTGCATCCGCTTCGGTTTTGAAACCGACACCCTTGACCCCGAAGGGTCCCCTGTGGCTGAAGGGAGAATCCCTTCAAGAGAAGACGTTGAAGCCGCGCTTTCAGGTTTCAGGGGCTGCATACTCCAGGCGCCTCCGGCGTATTCGGCGGTTCATGTGGACGGCCAGAGGGCTTCTGATCTTGCCCGGCAGGGGAGGGGGCCGGAAATGAAAAAAAGGCCTGTTACTGTTTACAGCCTTGAGATCCTTTCCTGGTCCCCCCCTTCGGCAACTGTCAGGGTATGCTGTTCCGCCGGTACGTATATACGTTCACTGGCCCGGGACATTGCCCTTGCCGCCGGGACCAGGGCCCACCTGAGCGCTCTGGTACGCACCAGGATAGGGGGTTTCCGCTTAGACAGGGCCTTTGACCCGGAGGCGCATAAGGGAACCGGTAACGCGGATCCCGGAATAGCCGGGGATCTTGCCGCGGCGGTCCGGCCGGTAAGGGCGGAAACCTTCGGCCTTTTGGGACTGCCTGCTGTATTCGCAAAGGACGAAACGGTTAAATCCTTGATCCAAGGGAGGCTTTCAGGCCCTGATATAACGGATCTGGGCCTGCCTTCGGGCGCTGAGGCCGCCGGGGTTTTCAGCATAAAAGACGGAAAAGAGGAACTCGCCGCGGTTCTCGAACAAAAATCCGGGAAATGGGGCTTTGGCCGTGTCTTTGCACAGAATTGACTGGGACAGCCTCGTCCGGAGAACTGTGGAACTGGACAGGGAGCCCAGGGCTGCGGCTGTCGGCGTCTTTGACGGGCTGCACCGGGGCCATGCGGAGCTTATCAGGCAGGTTACAGCCAGGGGACACCCGGCGGTAGTTACGTTCAGGGAAAACCCCCGGAAACTGCTTGCTCCCGGAGATTATCAGGGTGATATTTTCACTCTCAGGCGGAAACTGGAAGTTCTGGAAGAGTACGGCGTGGAAGAAGCCGTTGTGATTGACTTTTCCGAAAAATTCAGTAAACTTAAAGGTCAGGAATTTATAGCCCTTATGGAAGGCCTGCTGCATGTGGGTTTTTTGGTAATAGGCAGTAACTTTCGCTGCGGTTTCAGGCAGGATACGGATGCGTCATTCATCAAAACCATGAATGAGAAGCTGGGAATAGAGACCTGTGTGGTCCCGCAGGTAGTCGAAGGCGGCTTTCCGGTTAGTTCCAGCCGTATAAGGGCCGCCATCAGGGGAGGGGATCTTGCCGCCGCCGCTTCCATGCTGGGGCGGAATCCTGATCTGGATCTCCGGGGCATTGTTCCCTGCACGGCAGGATCGGGAAAAGGCTGGTATTACGAGGCCCTCCGTTTGGGCCGGATTATTCCGGCGCCTGGTTCTTATCCGGCTCTGGTACAGGGGGGGGGATGTTTCAGGACTGTTGTTTCAGTAGATACGAGAGGGGTGCTTATCCCCTCTTATGAGGGATTCGATCCCGAAAACGCTGTAAGCGTTGAATTTCTTATAGAGACTTTGAAGTTTTAATTTGAGGCCTTAATGAGTACCCAATTTAGGAGTGAAAATATATGGCATTAAACAAGGATGAAGTAACATCAATTGTTACGAAGTTCGGTAAAAATGAAAAAGACACCGGAACTTCGGAAGTTCAGATTGCCCTGCTCACAGAGCGCATTAACCAGCTCACTGAGCATTGCAAGCGATTCAAAAAGGATAAGTCCGGCCAGCGGGGCCTCTTGATCCTGGTAGGCCAACGCCGCCGTATGTTGAAGTACATTCAGCGTACCAATCTGGTGAAGTACCGATCTCTCATAAAAGAACTGGGGTTGCGCAAGTAAAAATGATTCAAAAAGTAACGTATCAAATTGCCGGGCATGAATTAATTCTGGAAACCGGCAGAATCGCGAAACAGGCCAACGGCGCTGTCTTCGCCCAGTACGCGGGATCGGCGGTAATCGCCACTGTTTGCGCGTCGTCAGACGCAGTAGAGGGCATGGACTATGTTCCCCTTACTGTGGATTATAACGAAAAGTATTACGCAGCCGGGAAGATCCCCGGGGGCTTTATCAAGAGGGAAAGCCGTCCTAAGGACAAGGAAATTCTCGTTTCAAGGCTTATCGACAGGCCCATGCGGCCCCTCTTTGACAAGGCATTCGGCAGGGAAATTCAGGTTGTGCCCACTACTTTATCCACCGATCAGGTGAACCCCCCGGATATACTGGCTATTGTAGCGTCTTCCGCGGCGGTGCATATTTCGGACATCCCCTTTGGCGGCCCTATCGCCGGTGTCCGTGTCTGCCAGGTTGCGGACGAATTAGTGGTGAATCCCACATACGAGCAGATTGAAAAATCCACCCTGGAAATCACCGTAGCGGGGACAAAAGAAGGTATCACCATGGTGGAAGGCGGAGCCAGCGAGGTAGGCGAGGATATTATGATCGCCGCACTCGAAAAAGCCCATGCGGTGATCATCGAGCTCTGCGGCATCCAGGAAAAGCTCCGGGAACTGGCAGGGAAACCCAAACTGCCCCTTACCCAGACGAGCTGCGTTCTGGACGACAACGAGGCTATCAGGTCCGTTGTCAAGCCGCTCCTGGAAACCGCCTGTTTTCTTAAAACCAAGCAAGAACGCCACGAAGCTATCTCCAGGGTAAAAGCTGAAACTGCCGCCCGGTACGCTTCCCAGCTTGAGGACGAAAATCAGAAAAAACTTTTTGACGCCCTCTTCGAGGATCTCCAGTACGGGATACTCCGTTCTTCGATTCTGGACAAAGGCCTCAGGGTGGACGGCAGGGGTACTGAAGACATCAGGGACATCACCTGCGAAATCGGTATCCTTCCCAGAACCCACGGTTCGGCCCTCTTTACCCGCGGCGAGACCCAGGCCCTGGTGGTTGCCACCCTGGGTACGGTCTTTGACGAACAGGTCTTCGACGACATCGACGGGGACAAGCGGGAACACTTCATGCTCCATTACAATTTCCCTCCCTACTCTGTAGGCGAAGTAGGGCGTATGGGTACCGGACGCCGGGAAATCGGCCATGGAAACCTGGCCCGCCGTTCCCTGGAAGCCATGATACCTTCCAAAGACGTGTTCCCCTATACCATCAGGGTCGTGTCGGAAATCATGGAATCCAACGGTTCCTCTTCTATGGCATCAGTCTGCGGCGGGACTCTTTCCATGCTCCATGCAGGGGTGCCGATGAAAAAACCCGTAGCGGGCATTGCTATGGGGCTCGTCACTGAAAGCAACGCCCCAGGGGCCCGGTATGCGGTGCTTTCCGACATCCTGGGCGAGGAAGATCACCTTGGGGACATGGATTTCAAGGTGTCAGGCACTGCCGACGGGATCACGGGCTTTCAGATGGATATCAAGATCGCCGGGGTTAATTCGGAGATCATGCGCAAAGCCCTGGAGCAGGCCAGGCGGGGCAGGCTCCATATCCTGGGTATCATGAACCAGTGCATCAGCAAGCCCGTGGAAGCCATCAGCGAATACGCCCCTAAAATCGTGACCCTCCGTATTGACATCGACAAAATAGGCGCCCTTATCGGCCCAGGGGGCAAGAATGTCAAGGCTCTTTGCGAGCAGTACAGCGTGAAGATTAACACCGAAGACGACGGCACTGTTACCATCTTCGGCAAGAGCACCAAGGACGCTGAAGACGCCAAAGCCGCGGTGCTGGGTATCGTACTCGACCCGGAACTGGGGCGGGTTTACAACGGTACGGTAAAGCGGATCATGGACTTCGGCGCTTTTGTGGAAATACTCCCGGGCAAGGAAGGGCTGGTCCACATTTCCAAGCTTTCCCGCCAGCGCATCGCCAGGGTGGAGGACGTAGTCAAAGAAGGGGATGTCATTCAAGTGAAGCTCCTGGAAATCGACAAAATGGGCCGTCTCAACCTTTCGTATATTGACGCCGTCGATCCCCAGGGCGCCCCATCAGGTGAAGCCGGGCCGTCCAGGGACAATTACCGCAGCCGCCGTGACGACAGGCAGCGCCGCTGATGCGGGCCGGGCAATGCCGGAAGGAAACGGGAACCTGCCCGGGGTTCTAAAAATAAAGATCCGGAAAAAAGATCCCGCCGCGGTTCTTCCGGCGTATGAGACCGAAGGCGCTGCGGGAATGGATATCCGGGCTTTTCTTCCCGGCGAGGTCCGCATCCCTCCTATGGGGCGCGTCAAAATACCGACCGGTCTTTTTATGGAAATACCCGGAGGCTATGAAGTCCAGGTGCGGCCCCGTTCGGGCATGGCAATCAGATCCGGAGTGACGGTGCTCAATGCGCCGGGTACTATTGATTCGGATTTCCGGGGTGAGGTGGAAATAATCCTTATCAACCTGGGGACAGAAACTTTTACCGTAAAATCCGGGGACCGCATAGCCCAGCTTGTGGTTGCCCGGGTATTTAAAGCGGATATTGCCGAAGCTTTTTCCCTTTCCGAAACCCCAAGGGGCGAAGGGGGCTTTGGATCTACAGGGGTTTAAACAAGGGGAGCTGCAGATGGGAACGATGCGCGCTGATCTCCCTATACCGGAAACCGCCTTTTACAGAAGCCGCAGAATATCCTGGACCATATTCAGGTATATCGTGGCTGATACGCTTTTCTCGTTCTTCGTGGCTTTTCTTTTCTTTTTTTTCATCTTTTTTGTGAACCAACTGCTCCTTCTTGCCCAGCAGATACTCACCAAACACGTGCCCTTTTACCAGGTGGCCCTGCTGGTTTTTTATTCCCTCCCTTCCATCATTGCCATGTCCGCGCCTTTTGCGTCCCTTGTGGGAACCCTTATGACAGTCGGGCGCCTCACATCGGATAACGAGGTTCTGGTTCTGCTTTCTTCGGGCCTGTCGTACAGGAATATATTTCTGCCTGCCCTGGCTGTAGGGGTCCTCATATCCATACTTTCGTTCTTTACCAACGACGTGCTCCTGCCGGCGGGAACGGTGCAGTTTGCGCGGCTTTACCGCCAAATCGTGGTTGCAACTCCGGCGCTGGAATTGGAGGCTAATTCGGTCAAGCGGTTCAAGGATACGGTAATTGTGACAGGTCCGGTTACGGGCAGGGAAATCGAAAATGTCCTTATCCTGGACCGGACCAGCGACGGCGAACGGCGGGTCATTATGGCAAAAGACGCGGAGCTCAAGGACGCCGGGAGGGAAGGGCTTTCCCTGGATCTCTCTAGCGCCTTTGTCCAGTCTTCAAAGGAAATTGTCAGGGACGATTACGATTACGCTTCTGCGGGGTTTCTCCGCTACTGGGTTCCCCAGGAAGATCTTATCCAGGCGGTTTCTTCGATAACTCCCAGGGAGATGAGTTCCACCGATGTAAGGAAGGAAATAATGACCAAAGACGCGGAGCTCATGGAACGGCTGGATGAACGGTACTACAAAAGCCTGACCCAGGCTTTAAGCCTTGAAGACAGCCTCAGGAGAGGGCCTGCGAATGAAGCGTGGAACAGGCGGGAAAATTATTTTACCGCTTTTCTCCGTGAATACCAGGCAAACCAGGCCCTGCGGAACGACAGGAGCCTCCTTATCTACCGTCTTGAGTTCTACAAAAAATTCTCCATACCCTTTGGGGCGCTGTCCTTCGTTTTTCTCGCAGTCTCTCTGGGGCTTTTAGCGAAAAAAAGCGGCCAGACCGTGGGCTTTATCTTCGGCCTTATTATAGCGGTAATCTATTGGGCCCTTCTCCTGGGCGGCCAAACCATGGGGGTCCGTATGGGGACCTCGCCTTTCTGGTCCATGTGGCTGCCTAATATACTGGCGGCTTCCATTGGCCTTATTATGCTTATAGTGAGGATCAGAAAGTAACGCTATGATACTGGACCGGTACCTGGTAAAACAGTTTATCCCTATTTTCTTTGTCGCCCTTTCTATGTTCATACTCCTTCTTTCGCTCATCGATCTCTTCGCCAACCTCTGGCGCTATCTTAACTACGAAGTTCCGGCCCGGGACATACTGCGGGTCAGTCTTTATTACCTCCCCAAGAGTTTTTCCTACGCCCTCCCTATTTCGCTCCTTTTCGCCGCAGCGTATACCCTTGGGGACCTGTACGCCAGAAACGAGCTTACCTCGGTATTCTCGTCCGGGATTCCTTTCTGGCGCTTCAGCCTTTCGCTGCTCATCATCGGCGCTTTCGCCTCCCTCTTTTCTTTTTTCTTTGATGACATGGTGGTCATACCTACCCTGAAGATGAAAACCGATCTTTCCCAAGTCCTTTTGCACCAGCAGCGTACCGAAAATAATTCGGATATTGTGATAAAAGCCCGCAACGGCCAGCTTATCTATTCTGTGGATTACTACGATCATAACGCCCGAGTGCTCAACGGCATCAGCATCATCGAACAGGACAGCGAAGGCCGCCTCCTCTCCCTGGTGCGGTCCTCCCAGGCGGTCTGGGCAGAGGATCATTGGATACTTTCAAATCCTATTATCTACGAATGGAGGGAAGGGCTCTTGCGGACAAGGGCGATGGAAGCGACTGACATCTACCGGGAACTGCCCGATACCTTTCGCCGTAACATGGTGAATGTCGAGGATCTGTCCGCCAGTGACGCGGGGCTTCTGGTCCGGGATCTGAAAACCGCGGGGCTTCCTTTTATCGAAGCCCTGGCTGAGTATTACCACCGGTTTTCCTTCCCTACCGCTTCCTTTGTGGTAATGATCCTCTCTATATCTATGGGAGGAAGGTTCAAGAAAAACATACTCCTCATGAGCCTCCTGGCGAGCCTTGCGTCGGCGGTGGTTTTTTATGTAATGGAAATGATCAGTATGATGATGGCCAAGCTGGGCTATATACCGCCCTTTGTGGGGGCCTGGTTCCCGGTAATTGTCTTTATAATCCTGGGGCTTTTTCTTTTGCGGAGCGCCAAAACATAGCGTCTATGGAACCAGTTTTTACCCTGAATCATGAGGATTCCCGTTCAAAAGCCAGGACCGGAATCATGGGACTCCCTCACGGAAACGTGAGCACCCCGGTCTTTATGCCTGTAGGCACCAACGGAACGGTTAAGGCTGTTACCAGGGAAGACCTTAAGGAAATCGGCTTTGAGATTATTCTTTCCAACACCTATCACCTGTATTTAAGGCCCGGGGAAGAGGTTATTTCCCTCTCAGGGGGCCTCCATTCATTTATGGGCTGGGGCGGCAATATACTCACCGATTCCGGAGGCTTTCAGGTGTTTTCCCTGGCTCCTTTCAGAAAAATCACCGCAGAAGGCGTCAAGTTCCGTTCCCATATCGACGGTTCGTACCATCTCCTTACGCCTGAATACATCGCCCGGTTTCAGGCCCTTTTGGGCAGCGACATTCAGATGCAGCTTGATGTCTGCACGAGCTGGGGCGCTTCCCGGAAAGAGGCGGTTAACGCTCTGGAGACCACGAGCCGCTGGATGGAAAAGGGGAGGGGGGCCTGGGAAGCTATACGCCTGGAAAACGACTATAAGGGGCTTTTTTTCCCTATTGTCCAGGGCAATTTTTTCAAGGATCTCCGGGAGGAAAGCGCCCGCCGGGCTGTAGCGGCGGATTGTCCGGGCATAGCCATCGGGGGATTGTCGGTAGGCGAAAGCGAGGAGCTCTTCCTTGAGTACCTTGCCTTTACCGCTGCTTTGCTGCCCAGGGAAAAACCGCGCTATGTTATGGGGATCGGTACGCCTGAATACATCCTGGGAGCCATTGAACAGGGCGTTGACATGTTCGACTGCGTGTTCCCTACTAGAAACGGCCGTAACGGCCAGGTTTTTACTCGAAAAGGGAGCTTTGCTCTTAAAAAAGCCGGAAATGCAAGGGATTTTTCGCCGATAGATGAAGAGTGCGGATGTAAAGTCTGCCGGGGTTATTCCCGCGCATACCTCAGGCACCTTTTCAGGAACCGGGAGATTCTGTGTTCCATTCTGGCAAGTTACCATAACCTCTACTTCCTGAATGATTTGGTGGTAAAAGCACGGAGGGCCATAGAGGAAGACCGCTTTTTGGAATTCAAGGCTGAATTCCTCAGTCGTTATTCGGAGGGAAAAGATTGAAACTGGGAACACGGATTATGGTATGTCTGGCAGTTTTGCTTGTAATGCTGCCGGGGCTTGCCCTACAGGCTCAGGAAGCCAATCTTCCCGATTCTGAAGCTGTCTCTGGCAGTGCGGCTGGTACAGGCGATTCTGGTACCCTGGCAGAAGTTGAAGACGCTGCCGTAAAAGACGGATCCAGCGCGGCTGTGTTGGACGAAACAGCGGCCCCTCCTGGGACCGAAGTCCCTTTGGGGGAAACAGCCGGACAGGAGCCTGCCGCGGCGGGATCTACCGGGGAAACAGCGGTTTCCGGCGAAGCCGTCCCCGAAACCGCTCCGGCGGATGAAACCAGCCCCGCAGCCCCGGCGGTCAAGGCCCCTGACGAGCAACAGCTCAGCGTCCTCCGTTACGGCACAGAGACGGAAATCGCCGCTCTTGTCCAGACCCTCAAAACCGGTAAGGATTCAAGCCTTGACGCGGAACTGATCCAACTGGCCCAGGTTTCAAAAAATAAAACCATACTTTCAGGGATCTTTTCATTCTTTGGGGAAATGGAAAAAACCGGTCTTGAAGAACGGGCCATGCGGGTTATCCGGGAAAGGAACGACGAAGCCAACGAAACCGTTCAGGCGGCCGTGGACTACCTGGGAAAGGTAAAAGCTGCTGAAGCCGCGCCGGTCCTTGAGGAACTCATCAATTCCGGGGAAAGCCGTTTCCTCAATGCCGCCATCAGGGCTCTGGGCCGGGCCGGCAGGGGAGGGGAGACCGGCGGCAATACCGCCCAATACCTCCTGAACTATTACGATGCAGGGAACCCCAACAACGAGGATCAGCGGGAGATAATCGTGGCCTTAGGCGAAGCAGGTTCCTCCGAAGCGGTCCCGTTCCTTTCGGATCTTATCCGGAACAGCGAGGCCCGCACGGTCCTCCGCATGGCCGCCCTGGACGCTATGGCGAAGATAGGCGATCCTGCGGGGCTGGACGCCGTCATAGAAGCCGTCTCAGCCTCTGACCCCAACGTACGTTCTTCCGCGATTGCCGCCCTGGGCCCCTTCCCAGGAGACGCGGCGGATGAAGCCATCCTCGACGGTTTCAGGGATTCCTACTACCGCACCCGCATCGGCGCGGCGGCGGCGGCGGGAAAGCGCAAACTTGAGGCTGCGGCGCCGTACCTCCGGTTCCGTGCCGAAAATGACGATGTCCCTGCCGCTAAGGACGAGGCTATCAAGGCCCTGGGCGCCATAGGCAGCAGCGAGGCCATGGCAATCCTGGATTCCCTTTTCTCGGAGCGCAAAAACTCCGACCGGGTGCGCATCCTCGCAGGGGAAATGCTCCTCCTGAACGACGCGCCGGGCCGGGCTTCCAAAGTCATCGCCGAACTTGAGGACGCCCAAAAACGCAAGCAGACCCCTCTTTACAACGGTTTTCTCAGAATTCTGGGCCCCAGCCTTTCGCCATCCCTTGAGGACCTTGCAAGGCGTTTCCTCGCATCAGGCACGGTGATAGAAAAATCCTACGCCCTGGACATGACGGTGAACAACGAGTTTAGCGGCCTTGCTGACGATGTGCGCCGGCTCCTGGACGAAAAGAAAAACGGCGCCAGCCTGGCCCGCAAGGCCAGGAGCACCCTGGACAAGCTGGGGCTGGACGCCGGGGAAGCAGAGACGGCGCAGTAGGGGCCTTCAACTCGCCGCCTGTAAGTAAAATATGGTTGGTAGGTTCAGCGCCGAGAATGAGGGTGATATTGAGATCCCTCAGATCGATAGTAAAGATTGGACAAAAACTGCCTAAAGAAATAGTGAAACAGGCCAGGCGGGAATATCGGGAAGCAAAGCAACTTCCCCCCTCAAGGATCCCGAATGTCCCCCCTCTACGCCGGAGACCCTGGGGAAGGGCTATGCCGGCATAATGGCCGACTTTGAATGATCGTTCTCAGCTTCTCACCCTTCCCCTTATTGTTTTGCCGCCGTGTTCCAATACCCATTCGTCCTTGTAAAGCTTGAAAAGAGCCAGGAGCCTTCCTGAACGGGGATCGTACCAGCTGATATTGCCTTCAGTGTCCAACTGGATGAAATGGGGCCCTGAAAGTATGCATTCAGGAAGGCCGGGGCTGCGTTCCAGGGACCGGGCTTCCTGGAAGTCTGAAACACGGTACAGCATGGCGCCGCTTCCACCCAAGGAAGACGCAAGGAAACCTGATGCCTCTGCTATGGCAAACTGGGTGTCTTCCCCCGGGTAATCGGCAAGGGTCCGGGACTGGGAAGGGTTTGATGTATTAATAGCTACAAGGGATGAGCCGAAGCTGTTCCGGTCACGGCTTATGATGCCGCCGTAAACAGTTCCCGAAGGCCCGCAGTAGACTTTTGTCCCTACCGCAGCGGGTATGGCCAGAGGGACAGTTTCCCCTGTAACGATATTGACCGTTATAAAAGGTGTGTTCCCGGTCCCGGCGCTCCGTCCCAGCATGACAGTATCTTCACTGATAAAAACCGCGTCCTGGGAACCCGGCGCCGAATAAGTAAAAACCAGCTCGCCTGTTTTACGGTCCAGTACCGAAAGGTTTCCTACAGCGTCAAGAAAGATGCAGCGGTCTCTCAGCATGGAAACCGCCCTGAGCGGGAAGCGCAGGGTGATCTTGTCGATAAACTCGTCAACTGCGGCGCCGCTTTCGGGAGAAGCCTGCAAGGTTTTTACGAGAGGGAAGGCCTGGGTATTGCCGGACTGCCAGAGAAGAAAAGGTGAATCTTCCCCGGGGTCTGAAGCAATAGAAGTATAGGGCCCGGCGTCATTTAACTGCAGGACGCTTTGCGAATCAATAAGGGTATAGTCCAGGGGAAGAAAACCGATTTTTGAATCCCCTGTCAGAAAAGCCAGTGTTTTGGATGATGCAGCGGTTTCGGTAATTTGTTCCTGGTTCAGTACATCCATGATTCTGAAGCTTCCGTTCTGGTTGAAAATAAGGACCCTTCCGCCGGCGGTTCCCAGAGCTGCGGAGTTCGGGGACGCTATTGCCCCGGCGGTGATCTGAGGCAGGCTGGACGGAACCTGGCGGCGGTTCCGGGTTTCAAGCCTTCCTGAATTAGTTACAGCAAGATGGTACAGCACAGCCGGACCCGGCGGCGGGCCTGAACCGGGAGCTTCGGCCAGGGAACTGATGCAGACAAATTCGCTTGATTCGCTGTTTCCGGTTATGATCTCCCCGGTTATGCCCCTTTCCCGCAGGATTACCGCCCCTGAAACCGCATCAAGAACCACCAGCCCCTGGGAGTCAAAACCAGTGAAAAAGCGGTTGCTTCCCAGCAGCGCCGGGGAAACAATATTTGACGGAACCTCAAAGCGCCTGATTTCTTCTTGTAATTCAATGTCCCAGTAGGAAAGAATTCCTGAAGAAAAATAGCATATCATAGTCCGTTCCGAACGGCCTGTGGCGGCAAAGGAAACCTGGCCGGTCAGGCTGTCCGGGGATTCTAGGGTTTTCCCTGTTTCGGGATGGATAAAGGCGATGCCGCTACGGCCGCTCCCTGCAGCTATGATAAAATTACCGGCTCCGGAATAATTGATATACGCCACAGGATCCCTGAAGCTCAGAGTAAAAAGGTTCTGCATACCTTCGTAGTCCCAGGTGGACACGCGGTACAGCGCCATGCCGTCGCTTTCGATGACGGCAACCTGGGATTTCCCGGGCCTTAGGATCATAGAAACGATGTTGAAAGGACTCATCTGGAATCTCCGGACAACGGCGTTTTCGCCCCGGTCCCAGATATTAAGAAACCCGTCCGCCCCGGCGCTGAGTATGCGTCCCTGGCTGTCGCAGATAACGGCGTTGACTCTTCCCCGGTGCCCGCCCGGTATATTGACGCGTGGGGATTGCGAAGTCCTGGTCTGGGCCTCCGCTGCGAGGACTCCGGTACAGGCGGCGGCGACAACGAAAAAGAGACAGTAAAGCCCTGGGCGTTTCATTTTAATTCCTCAGGACGCATCATGTTTTTAACTGAAAGATAGGATCTCAGCCTCAGGGCGGTGAAAATTTCATTTTTCGGATGTTTTATATAATCATCCAGTGTCTTTTGATAAAGATCCCTGGAGATTTTCATCACAGCGACTTCTTCTTCGTTTTTTGCGCCTTCTTCAGTATTTTGACCCCTTGAAATTCCATGGATGTGGAATTCAAGGCCTGAGTCCGAAGAACCGGCGTACCAGGTTTCTATTTCATCCTCAGGATAGGTTTCTTCGGCCTTAAGCTGGAGGTAGTATTTAATGGCCTCCACAGCGGCGGGCTCAAGGCCGTCCCTTAAAACCATGAGCCTGTCCGCAAGTTCAGGATACCCGATAACGGTTTCCTTTTTCAAAGGGTTTTTGTCAGAAACGTCTTTTTTCCGCCTGTAAAATTCCCCCCGGTCGAGTTCGGTAAAGACTTCTATCCTGAGTTTTTTACCGGGCCATAAGACGGTGATATTGAATTCAGGCTTATGTTTTTTACCGCACCTGGGGCAGGTAAAATTTAAAAAGGTCCCGTTAATTATCTGATCCAGATAATCCGGTCTCGCATCAATATCAATTTCCTCAGGAATTTCAACGGAAAAGGTATTGTCGCAAAAACAGGGAATTTTTTGTATCATCAATATCTCCTATCGCCGGGACAAGAAAAGAATATCTCCAAAAACCGCGAAGATCATAAGCCCGAAAATGAGTACCACGCCTATAGTCTGAAAAACATAAATGACCCTGGGGTGCATGGGCTTGCGCCGTACCGCCTCGACCGCAAAAAGCAGGATCATACCCCCGTCGAGGATAGGGAGGGGGAGGAGGTTCATGATGCACAAAGCTATGGAAATGAGGGCGAGGAAATTCGCCATAGAACTTATCCCTGCCCCAAAGCTCTGGCCAAAACCCTCTGCGGCCACATCCCCTACCATGTAGGTAATGCGTACCGGGCCCGAAACCGCCTGGGTAAGATCGATGCCTTTGAAGAGGAGCGCAAGGCTGTGCAGGGATACCGTAAAAGTTCTCCAGGTTTCGGAAATGCCCTTTGCGAGGGCGGCAAAAAGATTGAGGCCCGGGGTGCGGTAGCTAATGGTTTCCCAGGCAATCCCGGGATCTTCCGGACCGTTTTCGGTATATGAAAGAACAAGTTCGGTTTCCATGAGCCTGCCGCCGCGTTCTATATCCAGTTTGAGGGCCTTCGGCTTTTTTTCCAGAATAGGAATAAGGGCGACGGTGTACCGGAATTCCTCGCCGTTTATCCTGAGGATCCTGTCGCCGCTTTTGAGGCCCGCCGTTTCAGCCGGGCTTCCTTCGGCTGCTTTGGCGACAATGGGGCTGGTCCAGTTATAGACGCCGATTCTTCCGGCGCCGGTGCTCTTTTCCAGGCTGGGCCGTACGATCAGGTTCAGAATTTGCCCGTCTCTCTCAACCTTGATCGGAAGATTCTCGTCAGGGCTTACTGCGATGCCGGCCTGGATGTCATGGTAGTTTTCTGTTTTTCTACCGCTTATTTCCAGAATACGGTCCCCGGTTTTCAGCCCTGCCTCGTCGGCGGGATTGACGTTTCCAGGGCTGATATCCGAAAGAAGGACAACGCGGTTTTCCAGGGTGTTAACTTCAAAACCTATTCCCCAGATTGCAGAAAGCGCCAGAACCGCAAAGACAAGGTTGAAAAAAGGGCCCATGAACGATACTACGATGCGTTTCAGCGGGCTTGTCCCCAAATAGGTTCCCGGCGTCCGGGGCGCCGTGTTGTTCCGGTTTTCCCATGCTTCCTGGAATTCGTTTTCTCCCTTCATTTTGCAGTAGCCCCCAAGGGGGAACATACCAAGCCGGTATTCCACGGCTCCGATTTTCTTTTTTATAATCGGCTTGCCCCAACCTATGGAAAAAGCCTCCACATCTATGCCCATTAACCGGGCGGCGATGAAATGTCCGAGCTCGTGTACAAAAACCACCACCCCCAGACCCGCAAGGCCGAGCAGTATCTTAATCACTAACACCATTTTTACTCCTGATATAGCAGCGCGCCAGTTCCCGGGCTTTTTTATCTGTTTCCAGGATCGTTTGCAGATCCGGAAAAGAGACCTCGGGAGCTTCCCAACGCTCCCCTAAAACATACTCAACTATACGGGGTATTTCAAGAAACGAAATCCCCCCCTCCAAAAACGCCTCCACAGCGGCCTCGTTGGCGGCGTTATAAACCGCCGGGTAAAGGGGCCCGGACGAACAGGCCCTGTAAGCCAGGGCAAGCATGGGAAATTTGTCCGTGTCGGGTTTTTCGAAGTTCAGGACCAGGTTATCAAAGTCAAGGCCGCCAAAAGGTGATAGGGGGGAAGAGGAGGGGGGGATACTCCAGTAGAGAGCGTTGTGGATAGGGAGCCTCATGTCCGGTTTGGAAAGCTGCGCATAAACCGCCCCGTCAAAAAGCCGCGCCAGGGAATGGACAATGCTCTGGGGATGGATAAGTACCTGTATTTTTCCAGGGTCCAGGCCGAAAAGCCTGGCCGCTTCGATCACTTCCAGTCCCTTGTTCGCAAGCGTCGCGGAATCGATGCTTATCTTGGGGCCCATATTCCAGGTAGGATGGGCCATAGCTTCATCGGGGGTTACCGCTTCAAGGCGTTCCCTGGGAAAGGAACGGAAAGGCCCTCCTGAAGCGGTAAGGATGATTTCGTCCACATTTTCCCTGCCATGGGCCTCGATGAGTTTGAAAATCGCCGAATGTTCGGAGTCCACCGGGATAATCCGGGCATTGCGCTCCTGTGCGGTTTTGAACGCCAAAGGTCCGGCCATGACGATGGTTTCTTTGTTGGCAAGACAGAGATCCGCCCCTGCTTCAAGGCATGCCAGGGAAGGCTCAAGGCCAGCTGATCCCGCAATGCCGTTGACCGCTATGTCCATGCCGCAGGATGATACAGCATCCAGAAGCCCCTGTTTGCCCCGATATGCGATGCCGGGAACCTGCGGGTCTTCTCCGGCAAGAGCCAGAAGCGCATGGGGAAATTCTTTTTTCAATTCCAAAAGAGCTTCAGAGGAGGAGCTTGCGGTAAAAAGAATCGGTTCAAAATCATCTTTTCCCTGCCGGATAACATCCAGGGTATTCCTGCCGATGGAACCTGTGGCCCCAAGAACTGCCACTTTTTTTTTCATCTGCCCCTTTTCCTCTGCCTAAGACCGGACAAAAAGAAGGCTGAAAACAAGATAGTACACCGGCGCCGCTAGGGCGAGGGAATCAATGGAGTCAAGCATCCCCCCCCTCCCGGGGATGAGGTTCCCTGAATCTTTTACCTTCGCGCTCCGCTTGATAGCCGATTCCCCCAGGTCCCCCAGAGTTGCCGCTGTTCCGCACGCAAGGCCCAGAAGCGCCCCCGCGAGAGGCGCCGGAATAACAGAGGAACCGAAAACACCGGGGAATACATAACACGCCCCAATGCCGATGATAGTTGAAACTGCGGCGCCTCCGATGAAACCCGCAACGCTCTTGTTCGGGCTCGCGGCTACTATGCCCCGGTTGTTCTTTCCAAAGAGCATCCCCGCGGCCCAGGCGGCAGAATCATTCAGGAATGAAATGAGGAGGTAAACAAGAATGGTAATCCCCGCATGGGGGAAAAGGCCCATCCTGATTATCCATCCCATAAGGAATCCGGGGTAAATAAGCACAGTCAGTCCAGCCGCGCTGTAGTTGATGTACCCGTCCAGTTTATCATGAGGAGAGAAAGCCCGGGAAAACAGAACCCACGCGGCTCCCAGGCAAAAAAACAGTACCGCCAAATCCCTGTCCAAGCCAAGGTTCACCTGCAGGATGGCAAACACCGGACCAAGGCTCCCGATGATTGCCGCTTCAGGCACGGGGATCAGGAGGCCCTTCTGTTTGAGGATATTTTGCATTTCCAGGGCTCCCAGAACCGAAACTGTAAGAACCACGATGCTGAAGGCAAGGTGGTTCAGCCATGGAAGGCAGATAAGTATAACGATAAGAAGGGGCAGGCCGATGAAAAAGACGAGAAGACGCTGAAATACCTTCTTCATGACTGCTCCCTTTAGGATCCCGCTGCACCGCCGAACCGGCGGTTTCTGGCCGTATAACTATCAACTGCCTGCAGCAGGTCCTCTCCTCCCCAGTCGGGCCAGAGTTTTTCCGATATATAATACTCCGCGTAGGCCCCTTCCCAGAGCAGGAAATTGCTGGTTCTGAATTCCCCGGCAGTACGGATTATCAGATCCGGGTCCGGTACATCGGGATTGTCCAGGTATAATCCCACCAGTTCCGGCGTAATTTCTTTTGCACTGCCGATACCTGGTTCTTCGCGGATCATGCGGTTGAAAGCCCGTACAATCTCATCCCTGCCGCCGTAGTTCAAGGCTAGGATAACCTGGAGGCCCTCAAAGACCGCCGTGTCCCTGCATGCGGCTTCCAGTTCGCTGCGGATATCCTCCGGGAGCCCTTCTTTTTTCCCCGCATGGCGTATCCGTATACGGTTTTCCCGGTAAAAAGCCAGCTCCCCGCGAAGGTACTGTTTTACCAGGCCCATGATAAACCCCACTTCATCAGCAGCGCGCTTCCAGTTTTCCGTGGAAAAGGTGTAGAGCGTAAGGTAGGAAATTCCCAGATCGCTTGCGGCTTTGACCACCCGTTTGGCGGCTTTGAGGCCTTCAAGGTGGCCCTGTGTGCGGATCTGCCCCCGGCGCTGGGCCCAGCGGCCGTTCCCGTCCATGATAACGCCTACATGCAGCGGTAAAGGAGCCGCTAAGGTCCGATCGCTTCGCAATCAAACCTCCATAATCTCTTTTTCTTTATCTTCCAGCACATGGTTAACCTTGCCGATATAGGAATCCGTCAGCTTCTGCAGCTCTTCGGAAGCCTTGCCTTCCTCATCTTCCGTCATTTTTCCGTCTTTGAGCAGTTTCTTGAGCTCCTCGTTGCCGTCCCGGCGTATGTTCCGTACAGCGACCCGGCTTTGTTCGGCCTGATTTTTGGCCTGTTTGGCCAGATCCTTGCGCCGTTCCTCTGTAAGCGGAGGAATGGAAATACGGATTACCTTGCCGTCGTTGGAAGGGTTAAGGGAAAGCTCCGAAGTCCTGATAGCTTTTTCGATTTCGCCTATTAGCGCCTTGTCCCAGGGCTGTATAACAATAAGCCGGGCTTCGGGTATCGAAATATTGGCCACCTGGTTTAAAGGGGACTTTTCGCCGTAATAGTCAACCTTGATACGGTCAAAGAGAGCCGCCGAGGCCCGCCCGGTTCTGAGGGATGCGAACCCGTCCTTGAGGCTCTGTACGGTCTTTTTCATCCGTTCTTCTGACGCCGTTATTGCAGGATGCATGTTAATCTCCCCTTGGAAATGAGAACCAGGCCGGAAGCTTAGCGCTCATCCGCCTACTTTGAAATAGACGTAGTCAATGATGGATAGTTTCGCACCGAGACGCTTCCCTATATCCGCCAAAGCCTGGGTGACGGTGAATTTTTCGTCTTTTACATATCCCTGCTCAAGAAGGCAGATATCGGAGAGGTACTTGTTCACTTTGCCTTTGAGTATGTTATCTATGACATTACCGGGCTTGCCCTTCATCTTCTCATCCTGCTCCATCTGTTTGCGGAAGATCTCCTCCTGCTCTTTGAGGTAGCCCTGGTCGACCTTGCTCCGGTCCAGGGCAATGGGATTGAAAGCCGCAATATGGAGGGCGATGGTATGGACAAATTCCTTGGCTTCTTCGTTCTGAAAGATCTCCGGTTTGTCCGCAGCGGCTTTGACTACTACGCCGATAGCGCCGTCGCCGTGGATATAGCTTTCAAGGTGTTCTCCCGCAGCAGCCGTGAGGACGGTGATGCGTTTAAGATTCATGTTTTCCCGGATCTTCGTGGCAAGATCGGAAACCATGACGTTAAGCTCATCGTTGGGTTCTGTATAGCCTTTTTCCAAGACCTTTTCGGCAATGGCGTTTCCCAGGGCGATAAAGTCCGGGTTGCGGGCCACAAAATCGGTTTCTGAAACCAGTTCGACCAGCGCCGCCAGGGAACCTTCATGGCCGGCTTTGATTTTCACCGAGATTTTGCCTTCGTTGGTAGCCCTGCCGGCCCGTTTTTCGACCGCCGCAAGGCCCTTTTCTTTAAGCAGCTTTTCCGCCTTCGCGAAATCCCCGCCGGTTTCTACCAGGGCGTTTTTACATTCCATCATGCCGGCTCCGGTTTTTTCCCTGAGGGCTTTTACATCTGATGCGCTAATCGTTGCCATTATGCTTCTCCATATGCTTTGTCGATATCAACAGGAAGCTCTTCATCTTCTTCCGCTGCGGCTTCCTTAACCGGCGGTTCACCGGAGTAGGAATCAATGTCGATTTCCCGGTCTTCTTCCTTAATAGAAACATCGGTCATGATGTCTTCTATGTCTTCGTCCTCGTCGCCCAGGGTTTCGATAATCTTGAGGCCTACCTCGTTGTCCGCTTCTTCGACGGCATTGGCGATAATCTGGGTAAAGAGGGTGATAGCCCGGATAGCGTCGTCGTTTCCGGGTATGGGATAATTGATCCCCTCAGGGTTGCAATTGGTGTCCACTACCGCGACGATAGGAATACCCATGCGCTGGGCTTCCGCTACGGTGATGGATTCTTTCCTGGTGTCGATGATGAAAATGATCCCCGGAAGCTCTTTCATCTCTTTGATGCCCCCCAGGTTCTTCTGGAGTTTGGCCCGTTCTTTGCCCAGACTGGCGATTTCCTTCTTAGTGAGGTTTTCAAAAGTACCGTCAACTTCCATCTTTTCCAGCTTTTTGAGCCGGAGCAGGGACTTCTTAATGGTGACGAAATTGGTAAGCATCCCGCCAAGCCAGCGGTTGTTTACATAGAACATGCCGCAGCGTTCCGCTTCTTTCTGGATAGCCTGCTGGGCCTGCTTCTTGGTTCCTACAAACAGAACCGTTTTGCCTGAAGCCACGACTTTCCGGACCGCGTCGTAGGCGTCCTTAATGGCCTGAATGGTTTTCTGGAGATCGATAATATGGATCCCGTTCCGTTCCGCAAAGATGTACTTTTTCATCCGCGGATCCCAGCGTTTTACCTGGTGCCCGAAGTGCACGCCTGATTCCAGCAGGCTCTTCATGGTAACTACCGCCAAAGCTTCCTCCTCAGACAAAAAACCGCATGTTTTTTGTCACCTTCACTATATCTCATCATCCCTTAGAGGATGACGGAAAATTTAACCCCCATAGGGGTAACCATTATCCCTTAGCATGACATAAAATTCCCGCATTGGCAAGCCCACGATAGAGGTATAGGAGCCTTTTATCCCTGAAATAAAACAGCTTGCCAGGCCCTGGATCTTGTAGGCCCCTGCGGCTCCCTGCCATTCCCCGGTGTTGAGATACCATTCCATCTCATTACCGGAAAGAGGGGCGAAACTTACGGTGCTCAGGACCAGGCGGCAATCCATGGTCTTTTCCCTGCCGTTAAAGAGAGCCATGGCGGTGAAAACATCGTGATCCCTCCCTTGCAGAATGGAAAGTATGCGCTGCGCCTCTTCCCGATCATTAGGCTTGCCGTAGATGCGTCCGTCAACAGAGATAATGGTATCAGCCCCGGCTATCCAGGGCGGGGTCCGGCCTTTAAGGTATTCTATCGCCTTATTTACCTTTTGTACCGCCAGTTTCTCCGCCGTAACCTGGGGTTCCATACCGGGGTCGTAGACTTCATCATCAGGGGAAGGCATAATACTGAACGGAAGCCCCATGAGCCGGAAATATTCCTGCCGCCTGAGGGACCCGGATGCTAAAATAATTGGTTCCATACGATTATGCAGTATACCCGGGAAAGGCCGGAATAGCAACATAACCACGGCGCCTCATCCTGAGCCATTGACACCTGCGGCGCAGGTCAGGTATGGTATCTGTGTTGAAGGGCGGCGAGAGATTAGCTCATCTGGATAGAGCGTCAGCCTCCGGAGCTGAAGGTGGCAGGTTCGAGTCCTGTATCTCTCATTAAAAATGTTTAGTAATCTAAAGGAAAGTTTAGTCAAAGTAAATATAAACTTTAGATTACTAAAACTACCCAAAAAAAGGACAAAAAAGAACATAGGGAAAAAAGAGCATTATCTACTATATGTGAAAATCGCTCTTTTCACCCCCCTTTTTAACCTTTTCCTGCTTTTCTGCCTATCTTAAACCTATCCATCACTATTATGCCCTGTAGAAGCGTTTGGAAGCGCGCTATAAGGCAAAGAAGGTTTTTATGAACTATCTCTCGAAAAGCGAAGTCCTGGCGAAATTGGCAAGATTCGGCGTTAAAACCGAGGCGGAAGTATCCCGCCTAACAAGGGAACAGGGATTGCCTTTTAA
>JAISZE010000040.1 GCA_031269405.1 Treponema sp.
CGAATTGAGGGTAAACTGAAAGGAATTTCCACGCTTGTGGATTAAGATAGGTTCGGCAATTCTAGCCATAGCGCATCTCCTTGAGGAATTCCTGCACAGGCGCTACGAATCTAGAAACACCAAAAAGAGGGCTTTTCGCTAATTCCTTATGGTATAAGGAATTAGCTACTCCACCCAAGCTCCCCCGCGCGGATTCGCCCTCCGGCCCTTAACATCCTGTTTCGGGCCTCCGGGCCGGGGCAGCGCCCTGCCGGGGCCATCCATGGCCCCTTTTCCTCCCGTTGGTCGGCGGGTACTTCCCTTCGAACCCGCATGTACTATCAGGCAACAAAAAACCGCCCTCCAAGGGCGGGTTTTTTGTTATCTCTCCCCCGCGCGGGGTCGAACCACGGACCCAGTGGTTAACAGCCACTTGCTCTGCCAGCTGAGCTACAGGGGAATATTTCCTTCACTATAGCGCAACAATCAAAAAAATGTCAATACATCTTCATGTCAACCGTGCCGGAACAGGCATACAATGAGCCTCCCTGCCCTGAAGGCCTGAAGCCAGGGATAGCAGCATTCATATTCCCTTTTTACTCAACCTTAAATTTTGATACTTCCCCAACCAGGACATCGATACTTTCCTTGTTTTCACCGCTGATGCCGTTAACCCGGGTCACCGCCACATTAATCTGATCCGCCCCGGTGGCCATTTCGTTCATTCCGTTGGTTATTTCCTGAGTCACCAGTTCCAGGTTTTTGCTTTCCTGGATTACCTGGCGGCTCCCCTCTAGCATCTGGCCCGAACCGTCCTTAACCATCCGGGTAACTTCGTTCAACTGACCAATGGCCTCCAGAATCTGCTGGCTTCCGGCGTTCTGTTCCTCCATCGCGTTCCGAATGTTTTCCTCCTGGTCGGAAACAGTCCTCACTCCGCCGTCAATAGCCTCAAACTTGTTAAGGACGCTGTCGGTGGATTTGGTTATCTTGTCAATCGAGTCTTTGATCTTTTTAAGCACCGTTGAAATGGTCTTGGACTGTTCCCCGGAGTTTTCCGCCAATTTCCGTATCTCGTCGGCTACCACGGCGAAACCCTTCCCCGCCTCTCCGGCGTGGGCGGCTTCAATCGCGGCGTTCATCGACAGGAGGTTGGTCTGGCTCGCGATGTTTTCCATCACCGCGTTGATTTCCAGAAGCCCTTCGGATTCACGGGCGATCTCCTGAATATCCGCGGCCACTTCCTGAAGACCCGAACGGCCCACCTCGGAAGCGTCTATTAATTCCTTGACGTTGACGGCGTTCTTGATCAAGGTCTGAGAAACGGACTGGATATTGGCAAGCATTTCTTCAATGGCCGAGGAAGACTGGGCAACACTCTCGCTCTGGCGATCCACATGCCCGTCGAGTTTTTCGATATTCACGGTGATCTGTTCCATCGTCGCGTTGGTTTCGGTTACCGACGCGGACTGATTGATAACCCGGCCCTTGATGCTCTGAATGTTGGCGGTTATCTCGTTAATGGCCGCGGCGGTTTCGGTCATGTTGCTGGAAAGCTCGTTTCCGATATCGAAAAGAGTGGCGCTTTGTTTTTTGATGGTAAACACAAGGCTTCTGATTTTTTCCAGGGTTCCGTTAAAGACCTTCGCCATATCCCCTATTTCGTCCTTGCGGCTGATGTTTAACTGTTTGGTTAAATCCCCTTCTCCAAGGCTGGTAACAACGCCCATCATGTATTTGAGGGGACTGCTGATAGAGCGGGCAATGACGAATGCGGCGGCGGCTATAACGAGAAGCATTATCACGCTGATAATGACACTAATCCTGAGCATACGAAAAACAGGGGCGTCAATGACCTTTTGCGGTACCCCTATGGTAAGAGCCCAGGGGGTGGTAGTGTTCCCTATGGAAAGAGGGCTGCTGAACATCGCGAATCTGTTCTGTATACCGTCCTCATCAACGGCGCTTTGGAAAGAGTATGGGGAACCTGTTTTTATGGCGTTCAAAAACCCGGTCATGTGGCTGCCCGCGATAGCCGCTTCGGTGACGGTCATGGATTTTCCGAGCCGGGAAGGATCAAAATGACCGGCCACAAGCCCGCTGTTGGTGAAAACGGCGGCAATGCTGCCTTCATAGGGCTTAATGGTCTCAACGCTGGCCTGAATCCTGGAAAGGGCAATATCGACGCCGGCAACCCCGACGACCTGACCGTTCTTTTTTATTGGAACCGCCAGGGTGGTAATCAGCGTATCGGTTCCGCCGATGTTATAAAAATAGGGTTCCACGATGGTTTCGTTTCCGGTTTGCCTGGGGATGAGATAGAAATCCCCTGAACCGCTGACATCATAATCCGTCAGCTTATCCAGTTTGACGCTCCCCTCTGTCCAGGACCAGTAGGGGATGAACCTGCCGGTTTCGTCCGTTCCCGGGGCATTGACGTACAGGGCGTCCATGCCGTCCAAAGCGTTTGGTTCCCAACAGGCCCAGACCGCGGCTATTGCCGGATTTGCCTCGGCTTGCCGTTTAAGCAGTAAATCATAGAAAAAACGCCGCTGGGCCGGTTCTATCTGCTCGTAGGCTTCCATTGATTGGGCCAGGGATCTGGCGACGCCTAAATGGGTTTCCAGCCATAATCCAATCTTGCCGGCCTCATTGTTCCCCAAATTTTCCACTTCGCTGTTAACCAGCGAAGTAATCTGTTTCTGGGAAATCATTAAAACGGTTCCCAAAAGGATACCAATCCCCAGGACGGTAAGAGCGATAATCATTACAAGAAGTTTGCTGCCTATTTTCATACATTGTTCCTTTGACAAACACGGCGGTTTTTTCAAAACGCGAAAATTTTTGTGTTATTCTTCTATATTGGTGTGAATTTTATATGAATTTATAACAGTTGTCAAGAAAACGATGGTTAGACCAGCAATTCTCAGGCAAGAAAACCACAGACCACACAAATGAGGAGATGAGCTCCGCAGAACAAGCTCCGCGTTCGCGCCGGTTCCATGGGCAGGCCGGTTTCGTTATTGTGCGCCTGTCCCAGGCACGGGCGCCGTCTTGTATTCCGTAAAGGCGTCCGGGGTTTCCGGCACAGGCGTTTTACGCGTTATTGCGGCTCTTTGATGTTGTATTTCTTCCTGAACCGTTCTATGCGGCCCGCCGTGTCAACGAGCTTTTGTTTGCCGGTAAAGAACGGATGGCAGGCGGAACAAATTTCCACTTTGATGTCCTTTACGGTGGAACGAGTCTGGATAATGTTCCCGCAGGCGCAGGTTATCGTCGTTTCTTCATATTTGGGATGAATCTTGTCTCTCATAAAAATCCTCTCTGTAAGTTCCTTTAGTCCCTGTAACAACTAAAGCATTACGAAAAATTCAACTTAGTCAGTTCCGGCGGCGCCGGTATTCATAGACCTCAGGAACGCTTCATTATTCTTGCTTTTCTTCATTCTGTCAACCAGGAGTTCGATAATCTCGACATCGTCCATGGGGTTGATAACCTTGCGGAGCACCCAGATCTTCTGGAGTTCTTCCTCTTTAAGGAGAAGTTCTTCTTTCCTCGTGCCGGATTTTTTGATGTTGATCGCCGGGAAAAGCCTCCGATCCGAAATCCTCCTGTCCAGGTCGATTTCCAGGTTACCCGTGCCCTTGAATTCCTCAAAAATAACCTCGTCCATGCGGCTTCCGGTCTCGATAAGGGCCGTCGAAATGATCGTCAGGCTGCCGCC
>JAISZE010000136.1 GCA_031269405.1 Treponema sp.
ATCGAAGCGACAAGGAGCAGAATACTCCGGTTTGAAATCCATTCAATCACGTTGTCGGGAAATACCAGATTGCCGTTGGTGTTATATATGGGCGACACCACATGAATCTTGCCCCCGGCATTCATGACCGATGTTCCGTCTTGGAGAAGTTCTTCGGCAAGATACGCGCCGATTACTTCGGTTTTTTCCATGCATACGATAGTGTCGATAAGGGTGCTGGACAGTTAGGGGATAGCAAGTTCACGCGCCACATCGCGCGCCACCAGGGCATCGGCTTTTAAATCGCTCACATCAAGATAATAGTTACTGTGCGCGTTACTTGTGGTAAAGTGGCCCGGAATTACTTTTATTGAAATAACCGGGTTTTTGACCAGCGATATGCTGAAAACATTTTTTTCCATCTGGATAATCTCCAAACTAAATATCCATATAACTCTATATATAATTTTTATATCAGTATTTGGTTTTGTCAATTCGTTTTCTGAATATTTTCAAAAAAATAAGAGCATCTGCGGCTGCGTCCCTTTATCTTGACCTAAGTCCCGCTGCCTAGCATACTATTTAGACCATGAAACGCAGACTTATTACCTCAGCGCTCCCGTATGTGAATAACGTCCCCCATCTGGGAAACCTCATCCAGGTGCTTTCCGCGGATGTCTTTGCCCGTTTCTGCCGTTTGCGGGGCCGCGAGACCCTCTATATCTGCGGTACAGACGAATACGGCACGGCCACGGAAACCAGGGCCGCAGAAGAAGGCATAAGCCCCCGGGAACTCTGCGACCGTTACTACGCTGTCCACAGGGATATTTACCAGTGGTTCCATATTAGTTTTGATAAATTTGGCCGCACATCCACCCCTATCCAGACCGAGGTAACTCAGGGCATCTTCAAAAAGCTGGACGCCCGGGGCTTTATCAGGGAACAGGCTATAGAGCAGCTCTACTGCGCTTCCTGCGGGCGTTTTCTGGCCGACCGCTACGTCCTGGGCCTGTGCCCTGCCTGCGGTTCCGCCAACGCCAGGGGGGACCAGTGCGAGGACTGCGGCAAACTCCTGGACCCCACGGAACTCAAGGAGCCCAGGTGTTCCACCTGCGGCAGCACGCCGTTGCTGGAAAAAACCAGGCACCTCTACATCGATCTTCCTCAAATCAAGGACCGCCTTGAGGCGTGGATAAAGGAAACCTCGGAAAAAGGTTTCTGGGCCAATAACGCCGTCCGGATGACCAACGCCTGGATACGGGACGGCCTTAAGGAACGGGCCATTACCAGGGACCTCAAGTGGGGCATCCCGGTTCCCAAGACGGGCTACGAAAACAAGGTCTTTTACGTCTGGTTTGACGCCCCTATCGGCTACATTTCCATTACCGGGAACCTTGGGGCGGAACACGCAGGCCAACCGGGTTACCCGGAGGATTGGCGCGAATTCCTTGACTACTGGTGGAAACGGCCTGACGAGGTAGAGCTTTTCCAGTTTATCGGGAAGGATAATATCCCTTTCCACACCGTTATTTTCCCTTCCAGCCTTCTGGGTTCAGGGGATCCCTGGACCATGCTCTACCACATGAGCAGTACCGAGTACCTCAATTACGAGAGCGGCAAATTTTCAAAGTCCCGGGGCATAGGGGTTTTCGGTACGGATGTTATGGAAACCGGAATCCCTGCGGACGTGTGGCGTTTCTACATTTACTATAACAGGCCCGAAAAAGCCGACGCCCTCTTTACATGGAAGGATTTCCAGGAGAAGGTGAACGGGGAGCTTATCGGCAACCTGGGAAACCTGGTAAACCGTACCCTTTCCTTTGTGACCCGCTACTACAATGGCAGGATCCCTGAGGGAAAAGGGGACGGCGAATTCTGGAAAACCGTCAGGAACTACGAGGAGGGGGTTGCCGCCAGCCTTGAACGGGCGGATATACGGGACGCCTTCCGCCTGGTCTTTGAGCTTTCTTCTTTTGCTAACAAAACCTTTCAGGACGGTGAGCCCTGGAAAAAACGCAAAGAAGAACCTGCCGCCGCGGCTTCCCTGATCAGGGACCTTGCCTATGCGGTGCGGGACATTGCGGTGCTCATCGAACCGTATATGCCCCAGGCTGCGGAGCAGATAGCTTCCTTCTTCGGCCTGTCGTTCGGGAAAGACCTGGTGTACAAAAAACAGGACAGCTTCCTTTCCTGGGACAGCATAGGCAGGGACGAGGGCCTTGAAAGGGTGGTAAAAAGCGAAGTTCTTTTCGCAAAACTTGAGGATGACCAAATCGCCGGGCTGCGGGAACGGTATTCAGGGAACCAGAAAGACCGCGCCCGGCAGCCTCCTAGAGAATCATTGCCCCCTGCGGAATCGCTTCCTCCTGCGGGGCCATTGCCTCCTTCAGAGCCGTTGGAGGTCAGATTTGCAAAGACCCTGGATCTCCGGGTTGCCGAAATCGTAAAAATCGAACGCCACCCCAAGGCGGATAAGCTCTATATCGAAACCCTGGAAATTGGGAAAGACGCCTCAGGCGGCGGTGAAGAGAGGATGATCGTGTCGGGGCTGGTTCCTTTCTATAAGGAAGAGGAACTCCTGCACAAGCGCATCATCGTGGCTTATAACCTCAAACCCGCCAAACTGCGGGGGGTGGAAAGCCGGGGCATGCTCCTGGCGGCAGAGGATCACAACGGCCCCCTTGACGAACAGGGTAACAGGGCCGAGCACTGCGAGGTGCTGGACGCCGGAGATACCCCTGTGGGAACCAGGGTCTCCATCGAAGGCAGAGAGAACGAAACCGCGCCGGAAGAAATCGATATTGACGCCTTTTTCTCGATACCTATGGAAGCGAAGGACAATACGATCCTGTGCGGCGGCAAAAGGCTTCTCCTGAACGGGAAACCTGTTACCACCAAAATCATTGCTAACGGAGCAGTCCACTGATCCCCGATGCCGAGGGTCTGCAAAACCTGGTTCCTGCTGAACTTGAAAAGTGCGGCGGCGCTTCCTCTTTTTTGCAGTCCGCCTTCTGGGGGAGTTTTAAGGCCCGGTTCGGCTGGAACGCCCGGGCTTTTCTGGCAGACTGGGGGAAATGGGGCGTCTCGCCTCTTCTGGTAATACGGCGCCGCCTTGTCCCGGGGCTTTCGTTTGCCTACGTGCCCTGGGGCCCTGAACTTCCTGACAGCTTCCCTGCTGATAACGAGAGGCGGAATTATCTCCTTGAAGAATTTGCCCGGGCTTTGAGATATTTTCTCCCTAACGATACCGCCTTTATCCGCTTCGATCCCCCGTGGTACAGCCTGGGCGCTGAAACGCCGGCGCCTGAAATCAGGTTGCCCTTTGTACGATCCGGCGCGGATGTCCAGCCCCCTGATACGGTTATTATCGATATTAGCCGCTCCATGGAATCCGTCCTCGAAGGGATGAAACCCAAATGGCGCTATAACGCCCGGCTGGCGCTCAAAAAAGGCGTTGTCCTGCGCCGGGCCGACGAGGAAGGGCTGGATGTTTTTTACGCCCTCTTAAAGGAAACAGCGAAACGGGACAGCATCGCTATTCATGGGATCGAATACTATAAAATGCTTTTTTCTCATTCCCGGGAGCATCAAAAAAAAACAGCGGCCTTTTCTGCCGCGATCCCTCTGGATCTCCGCCTCTACCTTGCGGAACATGAAGGGGACGCCCTGGCGGCTGCCGTGGTTCTGTTCCGGGGGCCAAAGGCCACCTACCTTTACGGCGCGTCGTCGGATAAAAAACGGAACCTTATGGCCCCCTATGCCCTCCAACTACAGGTGATGGAAGACGCCAAATCCGCAGGGTGCACGGAATACGATCTTTTCGGCATACCTCCCAGGGAGGACCCGTCCCATCCCATGGCCGGGCTCTACCGTTTCAAGACCGGTTTCGGCGGCAGCATTATCCACCGCCCCGGCAGTTGGGACTACCCTTGCCGCCCTCTGATGTACCGTCTTTTCCGTACCGCCGAATCCCTGAGAAAAAAGGTACGGACTTTGAAGAAGCGGCTTAAACGGGATAAGGCGGGATAACAAAGCGGTATTTTACAGGGCTGGAAAAAATCCGCAGTACCTGTATATACTTCTTTCACCATGAATCTTGAAGCCTTTATTCTGGGTTCCGGGGGCATGATGCCCCTGCCTAACCGGCATCTTACGTCTGTGCTTTTAAGGCGCGAAGGGGAGCTTTTTCTTTTTGACTGTGGCGAGGGGACCCAGGTGTCCCTGAGGAAACTCAATCTCAGGTGGAAAAAGATTTCCATTATTTTTGTAAGCCATACCCATGCGGATCATGTTACAGGAATCCCGGGGCTTCTTATGCTTTCTTCCCAGGTTGACCGGGACGATCCCCTTTACATCATCGGCCCCCCGAGGATTGCGGAGTATATCGAAACCAGCCGCAGGGTGCTGGACATGTACATCAATTACGAGATCGTGGTAAAGGAGATAACCGGGCCCGGAATGGTGTACCAGGGCGAAGGTTTCAGGGTACGGGCCTTCCCGCTGCGGCATACCAAGCCCTGCTACGGCTATACCCTTGAGGAAGACATGCGGCCCGGGGAGTTTCATCCTGAAAAGGCCGAAGCCCTGAACGTCAGGCGGGGTCCATTGTGGGCGAAGCTCCAGGCAGGGGAAGCCGTACCGGCCCTGGACGGCTCCGAGGTAAGGCCCGAACAGGTTTTAGGGGCTCCCAGGCAGGGGCGGAAATTTTCTTTTGTTACCGACACCCTCGCGTTTCCGGAAATCGCCTCTGAAGTGGCGGGATCTGATTTCTTTGTCTGCGAAGGCATGTTCGAGCGGGAACTTGAGGAAAGCGCCAGGGAAAAACGGCACATGACTGCCGAGCAGGCCGCTCGTATCGCCCTGGCGGCGAAGGTAAAAAAACTGGCCCTTATCCACTACAGCCCCCGGTATACTGAGTACAATCTCAAGCAGCTTCTGAAAGAGGCTGAGGCAATATTTCCGGACACCATACTCTCAAGGGACAGGATGGTTCATCCTATAGAATATGTCGATTGAATCAGGATTTTACAGGTATGCAGGTATGATTGAAGTAAAAGGACTATGCAAAAGTTACGGGAACATCCAGGCTGTGCGTGATGTCAGTTTTTCCCTAGGCAGGGATCAAGTGCTTGGTTTTCTGGGTCCTAACGGCGCGGGCAAAACTACTATCATGAAAATCCTCACAGGCTATCATTTCCCTTCCTGCGGCGAGGCCAGGGTGGACGGCATCTCTGTAGAAGAGGACCCTGGGGAGGTAAAGAAGCGCACCGGCTATCTGCCTGAAAGCGTCCCCCTTTACGGCGATTTGACCCCTGAAGAGTACCTGCGCTTCGTTGCCGGCGCCAGGCTCATTCCGGGGGCTGAAAAAGAAAAAGCAGTAAACGGCGCTGTGGCGGTATGCGGCCTTGAGGATCACAGAAACAAAAAAATAGAAACCCTGTCCAAAGGCTACAGGCAGCGCGTGGGGCTTGCCCAGGCGATTATCCATGATCCGCCTATACTCATCTTGGATGAGCCTACTTCCGGGCTGGACCCTAACCAGATCATCGAAATCCGTTCCCTTATACGGGAACTGGGAAAACGGAAAACCGTTATTCTTTCCACCCATATACTCCAGGAAGTCGAGGCGGTGTGCTCACGGGTGCTCATCCTCAACGAAGGCCGCATAGCCGCCCAGGGGACAGCCGAAGAAATCGCCGGTACGCTGAAGGGCAGGGACTGGAGGGGGGACGCCTGGGAACTCATCCTCAAAGGAGCGGACGCTGATCACATACAGGGCCGCCTGGCAGGGCTGGGGATGGAGACCGGACCGGCCAGCGCCGAAACCCTGGACAGGGGCTTGGTAAAACTTAAATTTGTTGTCAGAGATTCCCTTTCCCCCAAAGCCGCTGAAAGTGCCGGAGAGGTGATTTTCGACTGGGCGGTCTCTGAACACCTGAAGATCCTAAGTATGGACAGAAAACGCCTGAGCCTGGAGGATATTTTTGTCAAACTCACTTCTGACGAAACCAGAAGCAAAGGACAGCTTGCAGATACAAAGGAGGAGGAGAGGGCATGAAAAATTCCCTGAAGCGCATACTGGCCCTGGCCGGGAAGGAATGGCGCTCGTGGATCAATTCCCCGGCCTTTTACGGGATAACGGTGTTTTTCCTGGTTTTTGTTTCCCTATGGCTTTACTACCTCCAGCGTTTTTTCGTCATAGATACCGCAAGCCTGCGGCCGTTTTTCGCAGCCTTCCCTATAGCCTATATCCTGGTTATTCCGGTACTCACCATGAAATCCTGGGCAGAGGAAAAAAAACTGGGGACCCTCGAACTGCTCCTTACTATGCCTTTTTCCGAGTGGGAGCTCTGTCTGGGGAAATTTCTTTCTTCGTTCGCTGTCCTCCTGGTCCTCCTGGCATTAACCGTTCCGGTCCCCTTAAGCCTTCTGCCCCTTGGCAGCTTCGACGCCGGGGTTATCTGGGCCGAATACGCCGGGACGGTTCTGCTCGGGGCTTCAGCCGTCAGCCTGGGGCTCTTCCTTTCGGCGCTGTCGAAAAACCAGGCAGCGGCCTTTCTGGGAAGCGCGGTGGTCCTTATGGCAATGATGCTCATGAATCAGGTCAGCCAGTGGGCGGCTGTCCCTTCGTGGTTTTCGGAACTCATCAACTACCTGTCCCTTTCGTTCCATTTCGAAAGTTTCTCCAAAGGGCTTCTGGATTCCCGTGATCTGGCCTTCTTCATCCTCACTACCGTCCTGTTTCTTTTCCTGAATACCAGGGTCCTGATTTTCAGGAAATGGAGGTAAGGGATGACACGAAAACAGTATATCATTACCACTCTTCTTTCCGGGGCGGTTTTCGTTCTGGCTTTCATGGTAAGTTCCGCAATCTGGTTCCGCCTGGATCTGACAAAAAACAAAGCCCATACCATTTCAGCGGCGTCCCGGGACCTGTACCTTGAAATTCCCGATCCTGTACGGATCACCTATTTTATTTCCGACAGGCTTGCCCAGGCCCATCCGGCGCCTGGGGAAATAGCGGATCTCCTTAGGGAATATGCCGCATATTCGCGGGGTATGATACGCTTTTCCAGGCGGGACCCGGTTAAATCCAATTTTGCCGGAGAGACGGAAGAACTGGGCATCCTTCCCCAGCAGATCCAGGTAGTGGAAAAAAACGAAGCTACTGTCGCCACGGTGTACACCGGTATCCTTATTGAATACCTGGACCGCAGGGAAGTCCTTCCTGTGGTCTTTTCCTTGGATACTCTGGAATACGATCTAACCTCCAGGATCAGATCCCTGGTCCGGGACAGGGAGCGGGAGCTTGGGGTGCTGGCTGCTGAAGTGTCAAAAGAGTGGGATACAGAGTACGGCCTCCTGGGCCGGGAACTTGCGGCTTCAGGCTATAAGGTGAGGGGCATCTCGCCCGGAGACGAGATACCCGAAAGCCTGCCTTGCCTCTTTGTCCTTGGCGGCGCCGCTTACCTTGACGACTGGGCGCTGTACCGTATCGATCATTATATATCCTCCGGCGGCAGGGCCCTCTTTGCCCTGGACGGGGTTGCCGTGGATACCCAGAACGGCACCCTGGAAGCGAAGGCCGTAGGCGATCTGGGGCTTCTGGCTATGCTGGCCGGTTACGGGGCTGTTTTGCGTCCGGTGCTGGTTCATGACCCGTCGGCCCTGAGTATGAGCTACCAGATCCAGAACCCCAACGGATCGGTGCAGATCAACATAGTCCGTTATCCCCAGTGGATAGCGGTTCCCGAACAGAACGGGAATCCCAGCCATCCTGTAACTGCCCGTTTTGCGGGTATCGATCTCTTCTGGGCCAGCCCCCTGGAACTGAGCCCCCCTGAAGGGGCCGAGGCAGAGTCCCTCTTCTGGAGCAGTCCCGGCGCGTGGCTTCAGACCGGTGATTTTATTACCAGGCCCGACATGATCCAGTCGTTTAGTAAAGAGGCCGCCGAAACCGGAGGGCCGAAGATCCTTGGCGCATCCCTTTCAGGCGTTTTCCCTTCGGCTTTTGCTGGGCGCCCTAAGCCCGTCCGGGAAGGTTCCGCGGAAAATCTACCTGATCTGCCCGCTTCGTCCTCCCCTTCGCGCATCATCGTAGTCGGGGACTCGGATTTCGCCGGGGCGATCATGGGGGTCTCAAGGGGGGAGGGGAGGAACCTGGACTTCCTCCTTAGAGCCGCGGACTGGCTGGGCAACGATGACGACATTATCGGCATACGCAACAGGCAGGGGGGGGCTGGCCGCCTGGATCGCATACCCGAAGGCGCTGTACGGGATGCTGCGATGAATTTCTCAAGGACCCTCAATGTATTTGTTATCCCCATTCTGGTGGTTGCCGCAGGGCTTTTCCTGGCCTGGAAGCGGCGGCAAAAGGGTAAAAACAGGACGCTGTAATGACGCAAACGATCTATAAACGAAAACTGATATGCCTTTCGGCGCTCGCAGCGGTGCTGGCTCTGATTTTCATAGGGACCGTTGTTTTCAATCCCGAACGGACGGCCCTGCGGAACGCGGCCTTTACCTGGATAGAGCCCGGGCTGCTGGATCTGGCTGACAGGATTGAAATATCCGGGTCCCAGGGCAATACCCTTCTGTCCAGGAAAAACAATGTATGGGTTATCAGCAGCGGCGAAACCGGTTACCCTGTCAAACAGGCCCGGGTGGAGGATCTCCTCAAGGCCCTTTCCGGCCGGGGGCTTTACCAGGTACGGTCGAATTCAGCCTCGGCCCATGAGCGCCTGGGGCTTGTCGAAGGCAGAGCTTCCAGGATCGTTATACGCGGCGGACCGGGGCTTCCGCTTCTGGATCTCTTTATCGGCTTTGCCGCCGCTCCGGGCAGGGAGGTGTACCTGCGCAAAGCCGGGCAGAACGAGGTCCGCTCCGGCGAGGACAGGTTCACTGCTTATACCGAAAGCCCTGCGGCTTCCTGGTATGATCTCAGGCTTTTCCCGGATCTTGAAACAGCCATGATCCAGCGGGTCCGGGTTACGCCTCCCGGGCAGGAGGAAGCGCCTTATACGCTAAGCCGGAATGGAAGGGGCTGGTCGTTTTCGGGTACTTTGGAGCCTCCGGAACCTTCCAGGGTGGAATCCTGGCTCCGCTCCCTGGCGGACGCTGAAGCGGATGATTTTAATACCGCCCTTGCCCAGGCTGATGCGGTATCCGGCAGCGGGAGCATATTGCTGGAACTCGGGGACGGCAGTATCATTACCCTGCGCCTGGGGCAGAATGACGCCGGGAATCGGAGAGACGCGTCGGTCTCGCTTTCCTCTTTTGTATATTCCCTTTCCGAATGGACAGTAAACCGTCTCTTCAGGGAAGCGTCGTATTTTATGCAAGAGCCGTAAATCTAGGGTTTTAAGCGTTGCGGTTTCGGGACAGGTATTCCCGGTATTTTTCAGGATCGCTCTTGAACGCCACGATAGGTGAAGCCGGATCTTCAAGGGCCTTGGCCAGGGCCTTTGAAGCCTCAAGAATGACGCGGTCCGCTTCGACGAGCCTTCCTGAACGGGAGGAAAGGCCGATAACGAGATCCGAAGGCTTGGCTACGGCGAATCCGGTTTTTTTCTGAATCCGCCTGTGGAATTCCTCGCATCGCGCAAAGCCCTGATCGATATCGATACCAGGGACGATGACCGCTATCCCCTGTTTTCCTTTTTCAAAAACAAGATCCCTTAACGCAAAGAAAGCCACGGCCTCTTCGGTAAACCTGGGGTATAGGGCGGGATCGGCCCCGGAGCTTTTATATTCCATGTTGATGAGCGCCAGATCCTGTTCCGATGATGCGCAACGGTGTAGCTCCGATGCCAGCCTGTCGTGCAGGTATGATTCCCAGCCCACGTTTCCCCTTGGGGAATAGAGGCCCTGGGGTTCGCTTGAAGGCCCTCGGGGTATTCCTGTTACCCCGCTTTTTGCGTCCAAAAGAGGCGGGTCTTCCCGGACCGGCGCGGCCTGGGGCTTCTGTTTCTGATACGGCGCAGGCCGGGCGGCGGAAGGGGCCCGGCCTTTCATGCCCAGCTCAATGATCAGGGTAAAGATCGCCAGGGCCAGCACTGCCAGAATGATTATCAAGGTGTTTTTCAGGGTTCCAAGGAACAGGTCGTAATCAATGACGCTATAGAGTACCTGGATGGTAACGTTCCGCTGCCCTTCGATACGAAGAGGGCGGTAATAAGGATCCTTAGGGATACCGAAACCGGATTTAAAACGCGGGGAATTTCCAAACCAACTGATGACGCTGCCGGGCTGGCGTTCAAAACCGTATTCCCCGTTGGAACCTGAAATGATCGCTCCAAGAAGGGTCCCGGACTCATTGAGCGCGTCCTTTATGACTTCCTGGTAGGGCTGGGACATAAATCCCAGGATTGCGGCAGAAGACGCGCGATCCGCGAGATCGGTAAATTCCTGTTCCGCAACGGCCCTGCGGCCGCCTGAACTGACTATTATTTGAACCGCTCCAAAAGCGATAGCCGCGATATACAGAATTATGCAAACCGAGGCTACAACTGAAGAGACGAACGATGTTTTGCCTGAAACACCCATGACCCATCCTTACAGCCCGTAGATACTATTATTATCGGAAATTATTTATCTTTTCTCTATTCCATGCTAGAATTATTAAGGATTAAAGCAATGAATTTACGGGATTCCTGCCTTCCGGCAGGCTGGTACCCCCGGGATCCCGGGGAGATTAAAAGATTTTTAGGCGCTTTTTCGGAAGAAAGCCGGAATTCCCCGGCAGTAATAGCCCCCCATGCGGGATGGTTTTATTCCGGCAGGACCGCTGCGCGCGCCTTATCCGCCCTGGACAGGGAAGCCGATACTATAGCGGTTATCGGTGGGCATCTCCCCAAGGGGGCGTCTTTTCTCTTCGCCTGCGAGCAGGGGGTTAAAACCCCTCTCGGCGCCATGATGATAGATAGTGAATTACAGGAAAGCTTTGGAAAACAGTTGGGCTGGAAGCCCGACTTGTATCAGGACAATACCGTGGAAGTCCTCCTCCCTATGATCCGTTATTTTTTTCCGAATGCAAAACTGCTCTGGGTCCGTTTCCCTGCAAGTTTCGAATCCTACCAGGCAGGGGGGATCCTGGCTGAAACTGCCGGAAAGCTGGGCCGCCGTGTCGCCGCTGTAGGGTCTACGGATCTTACCCATTACGGGGATAGTTACGGCTTTGCTCCTGCGGGAAGGGGGAAAGAGGCCCTTGCATGGATGCGGGATGAAAACGACGCCGCCTTTATCAAGGCCGTGCTTTCAGGAGATCCCCGGGCGGTTCTGCGCCGGGCTGCCGAAGATTCCTCAGCCTGTTCAGCAGGTGCTGTCCTGGGAGCCATGGGCTTTGCCTCAGCCGCCGGAGCCGGGACGGCGGAGCTCCTGGACTACCGCACCAGTGCGGACGCCATGGAAGGGGAAACCCCGGCTTCCTTTGTGGGCTACGCGGCAATCGCCTTTTAATTACCGTAAATGTGCGCAAACTCGTGGAGCAGTTCCAGGGCCTTTCCCTTGCAGCTTCCGCAGACAGTGCCGATTTTGGTTGCCTGCTGGAGGTCTTCCCAGGTGCGGGCGCCGTTGTGAAAGGCGTTTTCGATATCTTTGTCGGTAATGCCGAGGCAGTGGCAAATTTCGACAGCCGTTTCCTTTAGCATTCCTGCCCTGCCGGTCTTGGCCAGGTAATCGTCAATCGCTGAGCGCAGGGCTTTATCCCCAAGGACAGAACAGTGAATCTTGTATTCCGGGAGGCCGCCCAGTTTCTCCACCAGATCCTCGGGCCTGATGGAATAGGCGTCTTGGATAGTCATGCCCTTGATGGTTTCAGAAAGCATGGATGTAGAAGCGATGGCGCTGGCGCAGCCGTAGGTTTTCCACCGCACGTCGGTGATAATGTCGTCCTTTATGCTAAGGAGCATCAGCATCTGATCCCCACATTTTATATTCCCTGTCTGGCCCCGGGCATTACAGGGGAATTCCGATTCATCCCCCATCAAAACATTCCGGGGATTGGTGAAATGATCTTTTACCGTATCCGAATAAAGCCAGTCCATAAAAACTCCTTGCGGTTAACCTGCAGCTTCCGCAGGTTTTAACGTAGACATTGCCCTGAGACGGGCGATAATAGGGGGCAGGGTCTTGATGATATAGTCGATATCTTCGGCGTTTGTCCCTAATCCAAGGCTGAAACGTATGGAACCGTGGGCCAGTTCGGGCCCTAATCCAAGGGCCATAAGCACATGGGAAGGTTCAAGGCTTCCTGAAGCGCAGGCCGAACCGGTAGAAGCCTCTATACCCATAATATCCATAGAAAGGAGAATTGCCTCTCCTTCTGCGCCCGGAAAGGAGACGTTCAGGGTATTAGGAAGCGTGTCCTCCGGGTGCCCGTTGATTTTGATGTTCGGGATTGCCGCAAGGAGCCCCTTTTTGAGAGTGTCCCTAAGGGCTGTGGTCCTTTCGGCGTATTCTTTAAGATCCCGTACAGCAAGCTCCGCTGCCTTACCAAACCCCAGAATCCCGGTGTTGTTATAGGTCCCTGCCCGCATGCCGTCTTCCTGGTGGCCGCCGTGGATCAGGGGGAGAAGGGGGGCGCCTTTTTTCACGTAAAGCGCGCCTATGCCCTTGGGACCGTAGATCTTGTGGCAGGACATGGTAAGGTAATCCACGCCCAGGTCCATGGCGTCTACAGGGATCTTTCCCACTGCCTGGACAGCATCGGTATGCATCCATGCCCCGGCTTCTTTCGCAAGCTTTGCAATCTCCTTTATGTCCTGAACCGTACCGATCTCGTTATTGGCCATCATCACCGAAACGAGAAGGGTTTTTTCGGACAAAACGGCCTTGAAGGCGTCCATGCTGATTTTGCCGTACCCGTCTACAGGGAGGAAGGTAACCTTGAAGCCCAGGCTTTCGCAATATTTTCCCGAATTCAGTACACAGGGATGCTCGATAGCAGTGGTGATGAATTCTCTGCGGTCCCGGGGCTCCCCGTCCGCTGCCGTCAGGGAGCGCATGGTCTCAAAGACCGTGTTATTGGACTCCGAACCCCCGGAAGTGAAGATAATGTCCCGTCCATGGGCCCCCAAAAGGGCGCCTACAGCCTGCCGGGCCTCCTCAACCCTTGCCCGTGCCTGCCTCCCGGAAGCGTGCATGCTCGATGCGTTCCCGTAAATATCCAAATCTTCTATCATGGCCGCCTTTACCTCGTCCCGTAACGGCGTGGTAGCGTTATAATCCACATACACTGATCTTTTGTCCATAACCTGCCTCTTTATTTTATCTTCTTATTATTTACTAATATACTAAGATTTGTAGGTTTTTCAAGACCCTTTTGGCGAATTAGCTATAAATCCCGCCTGCCAGGCGTTTTTATCGCAAACAGGGGTAATCATAACCAATGAGGGAGTTATCCCATTTGCTATCTTTTCTACCGTTATCGACCCCTTTTCGGCTCTCCTTTTTTTATATGCGTTCGCCCTGGCAAAGAGTATCTATAAGATTGATCGTTTCTTCATATTCAGGTTATACTAACTGCCCATGGATTTAGAATTGGAAAAAGCTGTTTCAGGGATGATCCTTTCCGCCTCAGGCTGGCGGGGGATTTTCGCGGAAAATGGTGATGAAGAAAGTTCAGCCCCTGACATCCCCCCGGGGCACAGGGTAATAGTATCCGCCGCCGCCAGGGTGTTTTCAGATTACCTCAAAAAACTTGGTCCCAGGGACCTGGTCATTGTAGGCAGAGACACAAGGCCTACCGGCGAGGCGGTTGCCGGCACCGTGATCCGGACCCTCCTTGCCGGAGGCCGGGAAGTCCGTTACCTGGGCGTATCGGCTGCGCCGGAGATCATGGCCTATGCACGCAGCCTTGACGGCTTGGCAGGGGGATTTATCTACATTTCCGCAAGCCACAATCCTATAGGGCACAACGGCGTCAAATTCGGCCTTACCGACGGCGGGGTCCTGCCGGGCCCTGAAACGGCGGAGCTGGTAAAGAACTTCAGGGCCCTTATAGGGCAAAAAGGCTGGGCCGCTGAAACAGAAGCGTTTCTTTCAGGAACCGGAGAGGGCAAACTGGCTGGGGTTTATTCATCTTCTGCGAAATACAAAAAAGAAGCCCTAAAGGCCTACCGGGATTTTACCTCTGAAGTCATTACCGGGTTTTCAGGCGGCGAAGAACCGGAAAAGGTCCTGGAAACCATAGCCCGGGGCGTGCGGGAACGGCCTTTAGGGATAGCCGCAGACTTCAACGGTTCCGCCCGCACCCTTTCTATAGACCGGGAGTTCCTTTGCGGCCTGGGGGTCTCGTTTAAGGCTATTAACGACAGGCCCGGCGGGATAAGCCACCGCATAGTGCCTGAAGGGGAATCCCTGGAACCATGCCGGCGTTTTCTGGAAGAACTCCGCAGGGAAGATCCTTCGTTCATTTTGGGCTATGTGCCGGACTGCGACGGAGACAGGGGTAACCTTGTGATCTGGGATGAAGGGGAAAAGCGGAGCCGCGCCCTGGAAGCCCAGGAGGTTTTCGCCCTGGCCTGCATGGCGGAACTGGCGTACCTGGTCTGGACCGGGGAGCTGAAATACGACAACAAAGGCAACGCCCTTACCAGGGCTGCCCTGGCGGTGAACGATCCCACTTCCCTCAGGATTGACAAAATCGCCTTGGCTTTTGATGTTCCGGTCTTCCGCGCCGAAGTAGGGGAGGCCAACGTGGTGGGTCTTGCCCGCAGGCTCCGGGAGCAGGGGTACATGGTGCGTATACTCGGCGAAGGTTCTGCTGGCGGTAACATAACCCACCCTTCTGCGGTCCGGGATCCCCTGGACACCGTAGGGGCCATACTCAAGCTTCTTACTATCCGTAGCGTCCCTGAAAAGAAGGGCCTCTATGAACTCTGGTGCAGCCTTTCGGATCAGAGCGAAATGTACAGGGAAGATTTTACCCTTGCGGATATTATCGCTTCGCTCCCTGCTTTTGTAACCACCGGGACCTATTCGGAAGAAGCGGTGCTGAAAGTAAAGACCGCCGATCATGCTTTGCTTAAAGAGCGTTTCCAGCGTATCTTTCTTAGAGAATGGGAAGAGCGGAAAGGGGAACTCAAAAGCCGTTACGGGATCTCCTGCTGGGAAGCGGCTGTGTATAACGGAATGGATGAGAAGCGGGGAATAGTCAATTTTGCCGAAGCCGGAAGAGGGGGAGTCAAGATTGGGTTCCTCAACAGCGAAGGCAGGATGATCGCGTGTATCTGGATGCGCGGCTCCGGCACTGAACCGGTCTTCCGGGTTATGGCGGATGCTGAAGGTTCCGACAAGCGGCTGGAACGGGACCTTATCGAATGGCAGCGCCGTATGGTGTTTGAAGCCGACAGTCAGTCAGGTTGAGGAGAGGATAATCATGGGAGTACGGGGAGAAATTTTTTCCACCAAAGTAGCAGCGCACAACAGGACGTATTTCTTCAATGTGAAGGAAAACCGCATGGGGGATCTCTACCTCAATATTGTTGAAAGCAAAAACCAGGAAACCGGTGGGTTCGAGCGCCAGTCGGTGATCGTCTTTGCCGACAACATTGAAGAATTCCTCATAGGCTTCGACGAGTCCCTCAAGGTCATGGAAAAAGCGGCCAGGGAAAAACGGAGAGCCGGGCGCCCCGGCAGGGAGAAACCGCAACAAACTGAAGCTGGGGACACGTCTGCCAAAAGCAAGCGCGTAGTAGTCATGAAAGAACCTAAAGGGAAGCCGCAGGATTAAGAGGTTTCTTCTTTAAATTACTTTTTTCAGCTTACTTTATAAAATATTTGCCAAACCAAAGAACAGACAAGCGAATATGGTAAAGTAAAAATAATGACCTTTGCGGTGGTTTGATTGTAATGCATAAGGGTATACGTCTATAAGGCGAACTGTATGCAAAAGTGACTGTCACTGTTTTTCTCTTTACCAACAGGGATCAATAATGTTAGCCTATGGTAAGGAGAAAGACATGAGCGTACAGGAACTGGCTGAGATTTCACGATTTTACGGGGCCAACCCCGGTTATGTGATAGCAGGAGGCGGTAATACCTCGTTCAAAGATAAGGATTACCTCTACATAAAAGCCTCGGGGACAAGCCTGGCCAGGGCTGAACCTGGGGATTTCGTTAAAATGGACCGGGCGGCGTTGGCTAAAATCTGGAAAAAGACCTATCCGTCAGACTCGGAGGCCCGGGAATCGGCGGTTCTGGCTGACATGATGGCCGCCAGGGCCCCGGGG
>JAISZE010000140.1 GCA_031269405.1 Treponema sp.
ATTCCTCGTTCTTGTTAATCGTAGCCGCGAAGATGCTGTTGAGCAGCCCCAGGAAGGCGGACAGGGAGAAGAGCATTTCGATGCCTGTTACCTGCCAGATCCAACCGCCCATAAGGGCGATAAAAATGCTTATCACATGATTTACCGAAATTCCTGTGGACAATGTCGCGGTAAGTTCCTCCTGGCTTGAAGCGATGCGCTGGACATAGATGTTGGTAGCCATACTCGCCATAGAGATGATGGAATCCAGCACATAGTTGACGCAGACTACCGCAAAGGCTACGTTTTGCGGGAAGATCCTGTGGGAGAACCCGTACAGCAGGCAGACGATGATGAGGATCAGCGTATCCGTTACCATAACGACTTTGTAACCCAGCCTGTCAATGATGCGCCCTACCAGGGGGTTGAGGAAGAAGCCGAAAAAGGCGCAGACCCCCAGGAGCAGGGCTATAATGGAAGTGTCCGCGCCGTACTGGAGTATGAGCACATAAGGGGCGAAGGTGATGAAGATCTGTTTCCTGGCGCCGTAAAAGACTTCCAGCATGTAGTATTTGCTGAATTTTTTGGCAAAGTAAAAACGCCGCCTCTGGGATTTAAGTGTCGTTTCCTTGAGCGCCAGGGATACCATGACCGCAGCGGTCATAAGGGCTGTAGAAACGGCAAAAATGATCCTGAACTGCACGATATCGGTCCTGCTGTAGCCCAGGCGGGAAAAAACAAAGAAAAGCCCTGTAACAATGACGAAACCGGCGATATTCCCTACCTGGCCTATGGCGCCTGTAATCCCCAGAGCGGCGCCTGATTTTTCCCGCTTCGCCATGTCCAGGCAGATAGTGGTCCGTACAGGCATGATGATATGCTCCCCGGTACTGAAGAGGACCATAAAAATTACCACCACAAATTTGACGCCTATAAAGCTGACGCTTGAAAGGAGGAGCCCGGCAAGGCCGGCTGCCATTAATGCAGAACCTATCTTGAAAATCCGGCTGTCGGAGAACCGGTACATCAGGGCCAGGATAAAAACCACCAGGAGCCCCGGAGTTTCCCGGAAAAATTCCACAATACCCCGCTCGAAAGCGGATATATGAACAATTTCCGCCAGGTAATTGTCTTGAATGCCCCGGTACAGGCCGTAGGCTATTCCCGATAACGCAAGAACAACAAGGTAGCGCCCGACTTTGGCGTCAGGCCGGTAGATGCCGTCAAAGAATTTCATATAAATTGGAAGTATATTTCAAAAAAAAGACGTTTCCTAGTGTATAGAATCCAAAACACAGGGAACTCTGAACGCGATACCTTGCGGTCTTTTCAATAAGCGTCTATGCTGATACAGGCTTGGGATTTTCCCGGGCCTTTCGGGCGGGTAAAGCCTGGAATTTTTTAAGTAACGGATGTGTAATAATGTGTAATAAGAAGAAAAACGCCTCATGTTTCCTGATCCTGCTGGCCCTTGCCGTTTTTTGGGGGGGATGCAAAGAAAATAACGCTCCTTCCGGCGACGGGGGCATGACTATGGATAAAGACACGAGCTACGCAGTCGGGATGTACCTTGCTTCGCAATTCAGTATCCCCAGTGTTCATTACGATTATAAATCCTTTATGGACGGTTTCAGGGACTTTACCGAAGCCGAGGAAACGCGGCTTTCCATGGATGACGCAATAGCCAAGATACAGGCCGCCTTTGAACAGATCTCGGCGCAGGAAGACGAAAAGAACCAGGTCCTTGGCGCAAAGAACCAGGAAGAGAGCGCCGTTTTCCTGGAAGAAAACGGCAGGAAACCCGGTATCATCACCACCTCCAGCGGCCTCCAGTATGAGGTTATTTCCGAAGGCTCAGGGGTAAAACCCGCCGCAAGCGACACGGTGCGGGTCAACTATGAAGGCACGCTTCTGGACGGGACGGTGTTTGACAGTTCCTACACCAGGGGCGAACCTGTTGAATTTGCCCTTAACGGAGTCATACCCGGGTGGACCGAAGGTCTCCAGCTTATGAGCGAAGGCAGCTCTTACCGTTTCTTTATCCCACCGGATTTGGCCTACGGGACCCAGGGCGCCGGGAGCGCTGTTCCTCCTAACGCCACCCTGATTTTCAAGGTCGAGCTCCTGTCGGTGGTAAGGTAAACAGGGCGTATAAACTAATGAAGAAAACGATATGCGCTTTGGCGCTGGTTCTGGGACTATCGCTCTTTGTGTTTGCCGAGGGAATCGCCGAGGAAGCCGCTGCGGGCAGCGAACGGGCAGATGTCAGTTACGCCTTTGGGATGGCCATTGGTTCGGATCTCAAACAATCGGGCTTGAAATTCAACTACAGCGCCTTTACCAGGGGCTTCAGGGAGATGATGGAAAACCAGGAGACGCGGTTTACCCTGGACGAAGCGGTGGGTTTGGTGCAGACCGCCTTCCAGGCTGCTATGGCGGAACAGGCTGAATACAACCGCCTGCGGGAAGAGGAGTTCCTGGCGGAAAACGCGAAAAGGCCGGGGATTATCACCACTTCAAGCGGCCTCCAATACGAAATTCTGGAAGAAGGGACCGGCCCGGCGCCGGAGATCTCGGATTTTGTTCGGGTCCACTACCGGGGGGCCTTCCTGGACGGCCGCGTGTTCGACAGTTCCTATGACCGCGGGGAACCTGATGAATTCCCCCTCCAGGGGGTTATCCCCGGCTGGAGCGAAGGCATACTCCTTATAAAAACCGGCGGCAAAAGCCGTCTTTATATCCCCTCGAAGCTGGCCTACGGGGTCCGGGGCGCAGGGAACAATATACCGCCTAACGCCGCTCTTATCTTCGAGGTAGAACTTCTGGACATCCTCGAACAGCCTCTGGAAGATTTTTTCAACCCCGAAGATTAAATCCGCCTCCGCCTGCCAGGCGCTTACTTCCTGGCATCAAGGTAATCGCTGATGATGCCCCCCAGGGGGTTGTCGTTGAGAAGGACTATTCCTTTTTCCCATTCGTAGCTTGCCCGGGAGTCCGAAGCGTGGGCGGTATTGACCATGATGTTGGATCCGAATTCCCTGCGTACTGTGCCTCCGGGGGCTTTTAGGGGATCCGTAGGGCCCAGGACATCCCGTATTTTCTGCACCGCATTTTCGCCTTCGTACACCAGTATCATGCACATGATCCCTGTGGGCGTATCAGCCTCTGAAGGGAGGCAGGTATCGGGGCGGCGGCCGGACATGAATTCGATGAGCCCCCTGAACTGTTCCCGGGCGTATTCCACGCCGAAACAGTCGGTCAGGGCCTTTTCGATTTCCCGGTTCAGAGGGATCTGGAACTCTTTCTCTAAAATTTCCCTGGCTTTCTGGCCGAAAACAGGGCCCAGTTTTTCCTTTAAATTGGTCTCCACTGGTCCGTAAAATTCCAGCGCCTGGTTCAGGGTAAAATGGTGGACTTTGATGCCTACAATCCTGAGTCCTGTACGGGAAAACATGTCGATAATAGTACCGGGCTTGGAAGACGCATACTTCCAGTTGTCGGGCTTAATAATCACCAGGGTTTGCTCTATTTTGGAAGGATCCGGGTAGGATATGTTCCTGATAATGTTATCCCTGTTTTTGGTTAAATAACGGGCAAAAAGCTTTAAATTTTCATCCGCCAGTTCCTGCACCCTGGGAGTAAGGACCGCAGGTTCAAAATAAATGACCTTTTTCGGATCCTCAGGCGAGCAGATAAGGTCCGCATAGGTATCCCTTATGGTTTCGCCTGCAATGGATTCAATGCTCAAATTTTCCGGGAAAAGGGCTCCGCAGATGTCCGAAAGCTTCCTGCAGGGGTTTTTCCCCTTAAAAACCATGAACAGGATACGGTGCCGCCTGCCCCTTGAAGGGGTCATGTTCCTGGTTATATAATCCGCCAGGAGATCCGCCCCGCTGTTCAGGTTCTGCTGTTTTTGGCTTCTCATGGAATCCGCGTATTCCCGGACAAATTCCTCGTCAGGGGCTAGCATTTGGGCGCCTATCAGCTCCAGATCCAGCCGGGAAAGCAGCCGTGATATGACGCCTCCTGTTCTGCTTTTGGCGATAGTATAGGGAGTCGCCAGTACATAAGAGAGGGTGTGTTCCATAATTCAATGTGTTCCTTATTCCGGTTATGATACTCCTTAATGCCCCTTTTGTCCACAAAAATCAACCGTAACAGCGAAAAAGGAGAAAAAGGGGGGGAAAGAGGGAAATGAGGTGTTTTATCCTTATCTTTTTTTCTTCATTTTTTTCAAAATTCCTCTTTTTTTTTGATTTTTTGTAAAATTCCCCTTGACAATCTATAATTCCGGGTTTACTATTACTTAATTTACTTGAGTTTGTCCCAAAAACCGGCTGCTGCGGACCTCCGGTTCGATGAAACAAGTTTCGGACTAAGTCCGTTGGAAAACCGGCAAAGCCCGGTTTTTCCACAAAATTTAAGGAAGCTGTTCCAAAAGCTGAAGTTTTGGAACAGCCCCGCTTAACAAGGGGGGAATTTTATGAAATTTGTTATAAAATATCATAACATAGAAGACAATGTGTTATTGTTCTGCCCCC
>JAISZE010000050.1 GCA_031269405.1 Treponema sp.
CGGCACTGGTTCACCCGCAGGAAGCTGGAAACCGTGAGCTTCCCTGCTGAAGAAGCAGGGATGACGGCCTATTTCTGCGCCCGGTACGAGAACCAGAAGGGCGATGCCGGCAAATGGGGCCCTGTTGCTTCGATAATCATCCCCTGAGCCTGAAGGCTGAAAAAGCCAAAAGCCGGCCCTGCGGCAAGCGTAATCCGCCCTCCCCCTTTCCACACCGGGCTAAGTGTAGTAAAGTAAGAAAGGGGGTCAGAGAAACATGAATGAATTTGTCGTCGCAGCGACCCGGTCCATGCGGGATTACGCCGCCCTGGTAACCGGTCATTTGACGAAATTTCCAAGTTTTGCTCCCTATGCGGAAATTATTAACGGAGCGGATATGCTCTGTACGGACCGTTTCGCAGACGGGGAGATGGAAGTTGCCCTGGCCAGGCCGGTCCGCGGGAGGGACGTGGTTCTTTTCAGCTCCTGCGCGCGGAACGAGGCGGGTTTGGGCGTAGAAGAAGCCAAAATCGAACTCTACCACGCGGTAGACGCCTTAAAGCGTTCCCAGGCCAGGAACATCATGGTTTTTGAACCCTTCATTTCCTGTTCCCGTTCCGATAGAACTACACGGCGCAATTCCGTGGGCCTGTGGATTCATTTTAAAACCCTGGCGAGCCTGGGAACGAATCATATTGTTACCTACCAACTCCATGCAAAAATCTCGCAATCCATGCTGGACCCTGTTACATGCAGCATCGATGATATTCCGGCGCTCACGCTTCTGGAAAAATACCTTTGCGACGTGTATATACGGAATTTCGAGAATCTTGAAAAGGTAGTGCGGCCCAACTGGGTTTTCTGTTCCGTTGACGCAGGGGGCGAAAAATTCGCCTACGGCTTCGCCAACGCCTTCGGCGCGCCTCTGGTGGTGGCCTATAAGCACCGGGATTATTCCAGGCCCAACAGCATAGAATCCATTAACATCCTTTCCGCCGAACCCCTTGAGGGAAAGGTCCTGTGGATAGTGGACGACATGGTAGACACAGCGGGGTCTGTAGAGAGCCTTATCCGCGCCCTGGCGCCCCACAGGCCGGCGGAAATCAACGTCATTGTAGTTCACGGCGTCTTTTCCCCTCCGGCGCCGGAGCGCCTGGGCCGCCTTGCTGAAGAGGGCCTTTTAAACCGGATAGTGGTAACTGATACCGTCTGTCCCTGTACTATGGCGGAAAAAATCCCTGGCCTGGAAGTGGTGCCTTCCGCAGAGCTTTCCGCCAGGATTATCCGCACCCTGGCGGCCAACGAGTCCATGAGCAAACTGATGCGGAATTTTAACGCTGAGATTTACCTTAAATCCCCTAATTTGTTTAGCCAGCAACCCCAAAAATCGTCTGATAGTTTAGACGTGGCGAAGTAATTTCTTGGCAATTCCGCCGCAGCTGTACAAACAGCAGAGGCGGACTCTACAAGCGTTTTTCCCCGTTCCAAGGTTATCAAGGCGTGATTGCAGGTCAAGTTTAGCCTTTACCAGCTAAAGGAAAAGACCGCCTGTTCGTGGTAATCCCGGTCAGGGCCGAAGACAGCCGGAGGAAATTCCGGGTGGTTAGGCGAATCCGGGAAGTGCTGGGTCTCAAGACAGAAGCCGTAATGCTTGTTGTAAACCGATCCCAGCTTGCCCGGCAGGCCAGCCAGGAAATTTCCGGTATAGAACTGCACCCCAGGCTGGGTAGTAGAAATCTTCATACTGCGGCCGCTCTGGGCTTCGCTGACTTCAGCGCAGGGCCTGAGCCTGCCGGGCTCGCCGTCTACCACAAAGCAGTGGTCATAGCCTCCCCCAGCGGCAACAAGGTCGCGGCTGACTGGTTTACGGGCCCTGAAGTCGAAGGGGCCGTCCTTGACCGGCAGGAGTTTGCCGGTAGGTATGAGGGAACGGCCTACTTCCACGTAAGAGGAAGAATCAAGGGTAAGCTCATGGGAGAGTATGTCCCCTTTCCCTTCGCCTGCAAGGTTGAAATAAGAATGATTGGTCATATTTACCGGACAAGGGGCGTCCACTTTGGCCTCGTAATCAGCGATAAGCTCGTTGGTCTTTGAAAGGCCGTAGCTTACCGCGGCTTTGAGCCTGCCGGGGTAGCCTTCGTCGCCCTCCGGACTTTCAAGCTCGAAGCGGACAAAGATGCCGTCCCGCTCCTCGTAGGCTTCGGCCTTCCAGACCCGCTTGTCAAAGCCCCGGAAGCCGCCGTGGAGGGAATGTTCGCCGTCGTTCTTGAAGAGCCGGTACGCCACCCCGCCAAGGGAGAACGCCCCGCTGCCGATGCGGTTCCCTACACGGCCTATGGTAGCCCCCATGTAGGGGTTCACGCCGGTATAGCCGGAAAGGGTGGAAAACCCCAGGAGCACGTCCGCTTTTCCGGTTTTGCGGGAAGGTACGATCAGGGAGGTCCATGCCGCTCCCAGGGTCGAAACGGAGAATGAAAGGTCTCCGGCCTTTAGAGTATACAGATGCACCTTTTGTCCATCGGACAATATACCGAATGTTTTCTTGATAACTTTCATAAGCGCCAGTATAACAGAAACACACAGCGCCGTGAAGCGCCGTACCAGGGCCCCGTCTTATACCAGGGTCCGGGCGATTCTCACGATGTCCGCGAATACCCCGCCTGCGGTAACCTGCGCACCTGCGCCGGGCCCTTTGATGACCATCGGCAGGTTCGAGTAGCGGTCGGTGGTGATAACTACGATGTTGTCCGAATCCACCAGGGACAGGAAGGGGCTGCCGGGCTCCTCGGCCCTAAGGGAAAGCGCCGCCTGGCCTTCCTCGATAACCGCCACATACCGCAGGGATTTACCCTCAGCAGCGGCTTCCGATCGGCGCTTCTCAAAACCGGCGTCAGATTTTTCCAGTTCCGTAAAGAAAGCCTCCACGCCTTCGGCATTGAAGCACCCCGGGGGCAGGATGGGCTCGACGCTCA
>JAISZE010000173.1 GCA_031269405.1 Treponema sp.
TTGCGTAGCAAGACCAGGGCTGGCAAAATGTGCCGGAACAATGGCGTGGGAATGGAGCGAAGCGGAATGACCTAGCCATTGTGGAGGCCGAGCCGCCTACTGGCGGCGAAGCGTAAACAAGCATTTCAAGGAAACGATAAATGGAAACAACCAAAAACTTGTTGAATGGAAAAGTGGAAAGCATGAGAAACAAAAATGTTTTAAGGCCCCTTTTAGGGGCCGTCATTCAAGCCACCACCTTTGGTGGTGGTGGTTGACTCATAGGCGGGTCCAATACCCAAGAACCCGCTTGCGCAGGGGAGCCTTGGGGCGGTTTTGATACTGGCCTTTGCTGTAAAAACATGGGTATTGGATCCTGCATACAATCCATACCTATCAGAACCAACCATACCCCGTCCGCTCTGCGCTAAACTTGACCCACAGAAATACACTGGGCAGTATAACAGAAAAATTAACCGCAAAGATGAAGAGGGATATAGGTTTTGAGCGCTATCATAGCTCTTTTTTGAGCGTTTTTTCCTTTTTTAAGCCGCTCTTTTAATACTTTTTCGCCTTCTTCGCCTTTACGGTTTTTAATTTTTGCAGAGAGGTAATCACCTCTCAAATTGTAGGTCAAGTTTAGCCGCTCTGCGGCGGGGTTGGTTGATTTCTTCCAGGCCGGCATATTCAGGATCAATGTCCCCCGCCCAGTCATGGATTTCCTTGTATTCCGCATGATCCGGGTTTTGTAGTATTTCAAGCATCCTCCTATAATCCCAAATACCCCCCGAATCCTCAGGCGGGCCTGCCCGTTTCCCCGCAAGGCAACGGGGCAGCGCCGAGTCCCGGTCTCCATCCCCGATGGGGATACTTTTGGACACAGCGATCTCGTGGAGCATGGTAAAGGGATGGAGATGCTCCTCCTCCCGCCCGAAGGCGATCTGCAGAATACTGTGGAGATCCCCCAGGGTATAATCTCCCGGAACGTTCAATTTCCGCCAGATCTGCGGCCTGGATTCCGCAATAATTACCCGCAGGCATACTATACGCCGTTTTGCCAAAAACCGAAGGAAATAAGGGCGTAGACGGCTTGATCAATTGGAACTTTTTTCTTATACTGGGTAAAACTGCTTCAGAACCAGGCTGGAGACGGCTCGTGTTTTGAAACCGGTTCGAATACTTATTAAGTAGCGTTCATGTACCTTTTAATATACAGGAGATGATCCCATGAAACGGACGTATCAGCCCAGCAAAGTGAAAAGGAACCGGAAATTCGGGTTCCGGGCGCGTATGAAGACCCGGGGGGGGCGGATGGTTTTAAAGCGCCGCAGGGCCAAAGGACGGCTTAAGCTGTCAGTTTCGGACGAAAAGAAGCCTTATTGAGTGGAGACAGGACCGGCGGAACCCAGGGACTTCCGTTTTCCTTCCAGGGAGCGGTTGAAGGGAAGGGACGAGATTCGGGATGTGTTTAGCAGGCGCCAGGGGGTTTCCTGTTCAGGCGCCAGGCTGCTGATGCTGAAGAATGGGCGGCCGTATAACCGGATCGCTTTTACCTTTGCCCGGAAGTTCGGAAACGCTGTGCAACGGAACCGCGCTAGGCGGGTGGGCCGGGAAGCTTACCGTCTTTTGAGGAACGAGTTGAAGCAGGGTTATGACCTGGTATTGCTGGTATATCCCGGAAAAGACGATTTTTCGTCCCGGATGGCCCAGGTCAAAGAGCTTTTTAGCCGCCTGGGCCTCTTCAAAAAACCGGAACGTCAGGAAATTACGTAATGGCAATCAGCCGGAGGCTTGTCCTCCTTATACTGCGGTTTTATCAATCCGCTGTGTCGCCTTTTTTCCCTCCCTGCTGCCGTTATACGCCTACGTGTTCCGCTTATGCGTATGAAGCGGTAGAGAGATACGGATGTGTCCGGGGCCTTTTTTTGGCTTTTAGGCGGCTTCTTCGCTGCCATCCCTTTCATGCCGGGGGTTATGACCCGGTACCCGAGTATGCTTCAAAACCTGTTTTGGAACATACCGCCGGGGAAAACCGCTGAGCGGTTTCCCCAGAAACAAGGAATGTAAATGGAAAAACGTACTTTATTAGCTGTTTTACTTTCTGTCATGGTAATGATTGGAACCTTTCTGTTCCAGGCATGGTACTTCGGCGGGAACCAGGGCGTTCCTGCGGTCCAGGGGACAGAGGCCCCTGCCGGGGCGGTTTCGCCGGCTGCGGTTTCTCCCGGCGGTGCGGGGCTTCCGGCGGCGCCGGAGGAAGCTGCCGAATCCCTCGCGGCGGTTAGGCCGGATAGTTCCGGTACGGACGAATTCCGGGCCCAGCCTCCGGTGATTATCGATACCAACCTCCTGCGTGTTGCGCTTTCCAACAAAGGGGGGGATATTATTTCCTTTAAACTCAAGGAACACGACGACAAGGGAGACCCTGTAGATATGATCCTGGCCGGCCAGGCGGAACCCCATGCGTTTTCCGTTGTTTTCGGCAGCAGGGATGAGTTTCTCTCAGGACGAATCCAGCCTGTGGACGCTTTTTTCCGGGTACGCAGGCCAAGCGAGTACGTTGTTGAGTTTTCCAGGGATTTCACGGCTCCCTCAGGCTCTTTCACCCTCACCAAACGCTACGAATTCAGGCCTGACGAGTACCTTTTTGAACTTGACATCACCCTGGACGGGGGTTATTCGCTCAACAGCTTCGATTTTCAGGGTGCCGCCTATACCCTGGCCTTCGGGCCCCAGATGGGCCCCAGGTTTGACAAGCTGGATCAGCGTTATGAATACCGCCACTACCTTACGTACAAGGGGAAACTCAAAACCGAAAAGGTGAACGATTCCGCCCCTACAGTGATTACCACCCAGCCTTCCTGGGCGGCTATTGCGGGGAAGTATTTCACCTTAATCGCCTTGCCGTATGTTAACCAGTACGAGCTTGCCTTTTCCACCAGCGCCGAAACAGGGCTTCCCGCCGCTTCCAGGCTTTTGATTACCAGGCCTGTTTTCCGGGGTTCCCGCCTTGAGGATAAGTATCAGTTTTACCTGGGGCCTAAAAACCAGGAAGTCCTTGCCGCCTACGACACCAGGACCACCAGTTGGAAACTCCAGGGGACCGGGCTCATCGAACTGGCCAACAGCCGGGGCTTCCTGGCGCCTGTGGAAAATGTGTTGAAATGGTTCCTTATGCTTTTCTACCGCATCATCCCCAATTACGGGGTAGCTATCATCCTCCTCACCCTGCTGGTGAAAATCCTGACCTTCCCCCTAACCCGGAAGGGCTCCGAATCCACGCTGCGCATGCAGACCCTGTCGCCTAAGATCAAAGAGATTCAGGAAAAGTACAAGGATAACCCCCAGAAGATGAACGCCGAAATGGCGGAATTCTACAAAAAGGAAGGCTACAATCCCCTTTCGGGCTGCCTCCCTATGCTCATCCAGATCCCCATCTTCTTCGCTATGTACAACCTCTTCAACAGCCACTTTGATCTGCGGGGGGCCATGTTTATTCCAGGGTGGATCCCGGATCTTTCACTTCCTGAATCGGTGTACCATTTCAGCAATTTTTCCCTGCCGGTTTTGGGTTGGACCGATTTGAGGCTCCTGCCCTTTGTTTATGTCGGTTCCCAACTGCTCTACGGAAAGGTAACCCAGACCCCGGATCAGCAGGGGAACGCCCAGATGAAGATAATGCTTTACGCCATGCCTATTGTCTTTTTCTTCATCCTTTATGATGTGCCTTCGGGGCTGCTCCTCTACTGGATCATGTCCAATATCCTGACTATGGTTCAGCAGGTGAGTATCAATAAATATCTGGCCAGGAAGAAAGCCGCAGCAGCGGAACTGGAGCCAAAACCGGTTATTGCGCCGCAGAAGAAAAAAAAGAAGCGGTAAAGAGCTTTTTTCAAAACCCTGGTTGTTTTGAAAGAGACGTTAATTTTAATCCCTAGGAGTGATTTATGGTATACGAATTTGAAGGCCGGACGGAAAAAGAAGCTATCGACCGGGCAGCCGAGGAATTGGGGCTTCAAAAAGACGATTTTGATGTGGAAATACTGGAAACCCAGCGTTCCGGGCTGTTCAAAAAAGGGTACGTCAAAATCCAGGTCCACACTAATCAGCCTGCCGGAAACCCCGGTTCCGCTGCGGATGATTTGGAGGAAGACGGTGAAAACGCTGCTCCCGGCGTGCCTGCAGGAAGCCGGTTCAGCAAGGCCGTGTTCGGCGACCCTGAAGCCAGGAATGAAATTGAAGAGAAGCTGATCGCCTTTACTGAGGGCCTCATCGAACGCATGGGCTATCCCGGTAAGGTGGTGGTGCTCTTCCGGGAGGAACGGAAGATAGGCCTCAGGATCGATTCGGAACACTCATCGATACTCATAGGCAAGAAAGGCAAAAACCTGGACGCCCTCCAGCTTCTGGCGAATATCTACGCCGGACGCCAGGGCCGGGAGGATCTGCGGATCATACTGGACAGCGAAAATTACCGCATCCGCAGGGAGGAATCCCTGGTGCGCCTGGCCTATACCGTTGCCGACAGGGTGCGGGAAAGCAGGGGTTCCATACTTCTCGAACCTATGAACCCCTTTGATCGCCGCCTTATCCATACTACCCTTAATGACATTGCGGATGTTGAAACCAAGAGCGAAGGGGAGGGCCTTTACAAGCAGGTCCGGGTATACTACCGGGGTTTGAAGCAGTAAGCGGGGCCTGGCTTGAGGCGCCCTTATTTGTTTGTTTTGATATAATATGAAAACGAGAATTGTTATCCTGGCTGCCGCTGTTTTTTGGGGCTTGGTTTTTGTCCCCCTGGTTTTTGGCCTTTCCCTAGAGGAACTGCTGGAAAGCGCCCAGGTTTCGGCTCTCAAAACAGGGGAGCGCCCTGCGGAGACCCAGTTCAGGAACCCGGTTCCCCGGCTTATCCCCCGGCATGAAGGGGTAGGGCGCATTGTGGAAAACGTGCGCCGGGAACTGGATCCCGGCATCATGGTGGAAACCCTTTACCTTTATAGCAAGCCTGCCGGTTCCGGGCGCCCCGAATGGACCAGCGCCGAGCAGCTTGCGCTTCTCAACGAGACCCTTGCCCTGAGCAGCCTTGCGGGGCTGGAGTATTATTCGGCCACCAGGGGGGTGATGCGCATCTTTTACGAAACTTCCGCAGTTATAGACGGGCCTGCGTCTAAAAATCCGCTGCCTGATCCGTTTTATAACGCCCTGCCTTCGGAGCTTGCCGTATACGCCAGGCAGAAGGATCTTACTTTTGGGGATAACACGTACCGTTACGACTACCATGTTATCCCCGGGGCCCTGGTTTTTATTCAGCAGAACCTTACTTCCATGACTGCCGGGATTATCCCCGCTGTGGGCAGGAACAAGCTCCGTTCCGCTGTGGCCGTCATCGACGCCGGGGACTATCTCTTGGTTTATGCCGTTTCCATGGCCAGGGCCGCCGCCCTGCCGGGGCTCAGGGACCGGATCGGCAATTCCTTCGCCAACCGCGCTTCGGCGGTTCTCACCTGGTTTTCCGCCCAGGCGGACAAGGCGTTTGCCAGATAAGGCTATCGGAAACCTCCGGTTTGGTGTATGATGAACAAAATACACTAATTCGGAGGTTCTACTATGGCTCAAATTGAAATCTGGGGACCCCAGTCCCGCCCGCCTTTAGGGCATTGGATTCCCCTCAGTATCCAGCATGTTTTCGCAATGTTCGGTGCTACGATTCTGGTCCCTATTCTTACGGGGCTTGATCCCGGAACCGCCCTGTTCACTGCCGGAACAGGAACCCTGATCTACATACTTCTTACAGGCGCCAAGGTTCCTGCTTTTTTAGGTTCTTCCTTCGCTTTTATTCCGCCTATTATCGCTATTTCCTCGGTTTACGGCATGCCCTATGCCCTGGGTGGCGCCGTAGCTGCCGGCCTTTTCTACTGTATCGTAGGGCTTATTATCAAATTCGCCGGAACAGGATGGCTGGACAAGGCCCTTCCCCCGGTGGTTATCGGGTCGGTTATTGTGGTTATAGGCCTTAATCTGGCGCCTACGGCTATGAACATGGCTATGAATGACGCTAACGGCAGCTACAGCCTGGTAATGCTTTCTATCGCCGCAGTTACCCTGGGGGTTACTATAGTGATAAACATCTTATTGAAGGGATTTTTCAGCACTATACCCATCCTTATCGGCCTTGTGGTGGGTTACCTCTTTACCCTGATTATGGGCTTGTTCTTTCCCGCTTACGCTATCATCAACTTCCAGATCGTCAAAGACGCCCCATGGGTCGGGCTTCCCCAATTCCAGGTCCCGAGTTTTAATTTTGTCGCTGTGCTTACCTTTATCATCGTCTCTCTGGCTACAATCTGCGAGCACCTTGGGGATACCCTGGTTACCTCCAAAGTTGTGGGTCAGGATTTCTACAAAAACCCCGGTCTCCACCGCACCCTTGCAGGGGACGGGCTTGCCACTGCCTGGGCGGCTTTTTGGGGCGGCCCTCCTAATACCACGTACGGTGAAAACATCGGCGTTATGGCGATTACCAAGGTTTACTCGGTGTGGGTTATTGGCGGCGCGGCGGTCATAGCGGTATTCCTTTCGTTTTTCCGGAAATTCGGTGCCCTTATACAAACTATTCCCAATCCGGTCCTGGGGGGCATATCCATGCTGCTCTTCGGGATAATCGCATCTTCGGGCCTTAGAACTATCGTGGAAAGCGGCGTGGATTACAAGGACAAGCGCAACCTCACTATCTCGTCGGTCATTTTCGTCATCGGCATCGGCGGGGGGCGACTGGCCTTTGCTATTACCGGGGGCGTTGAATTCCAGCTTGCGGGAGTCGCTTTGGCCACAGTAGTTGGAATTATCCTCAACCTTGTTTTCCCTTACAGTAAGGGAGAATCACCGGCGAAAAAGTAAGCGCCTGGCAGGAACTTTTACGGCTTTGGGGTTAACGCCCCGAAGCGCCCCTGAGGAGGCCCTGTGAGCAAAAAACTGTACATAGGTTCAATTGTAACCCAGTGCTTTGAGTTTGAAAAAATGATTCACTTCTGGAAGGACGCGCTGGGTTACTCTTTCCGCGAAGAGCCTTCCGAAGACTGGGCCGTGCTTCGTGATCCTTTGGGCCTTGGGCCGAATCTTTCGTTCCAGAAGCGGGAGGCAAAACGGGACCGACGCAGCTGGCTGCATCTGGACCTTTACGCCGCCGATCAGGAAGCCGAAACGGCGCGGCTCATTTCCATCGGGGCAAAACGGTATCCCTGGCGCTACCCCGAAGGGGCCGACTATGTTGTGCTGGAAGACCCTGACGGCAATCTTTTTTGCGTTGTACGAGGGGTTTAGCCCCTTGTCAGCTTCTTCATCCAGTTCCAGCGGTGAACCTTGACTGCCGCTACAGAACATTTGAAAATCTGATCGCATTTAAGGCAGGCGAAGGTTACCACAGGGGGGAAATGGAACACAAAGGCCGAAAGCAGGGCCGAAGGGATAACTACTACCCATACCCAAAAAAGATCGTTTAACAGGACAAAACTGGTAGCGCCCCCTGCCCGGACTATGCCGGTGAGAACCGACATCTGGTAGGAAGTGCCTACAATCATGACCGAAAAAACCGTAAGGAACTGAACGGCGAATTGGTAGGCTTCAGCCGAAATCGCCTTGAAACCCAGGGACAGTATCGGGCCTTTAAGCAGGAAGATCGCGATACCTGTAAGGACGCCGAAGCTGACAAAGATCACCTGGAGGGTGCGTGAATAGGCTTTTACTTTCTCCACATCCCCTGAGCCAACGGTTCTTCCGATGATAACCCCTGAAGCGCCGGCTATGGCGTAGACCACCACGCTCAGCAACTGCTGGAGGTTGGCGGCGATGGTGTTGGCTGCCAGGACCTCGGAGCCCAGGCGGCCCAGGATGGCTACCTGGACGGTTCCGGCTATGCCCCAAGTTATGTCCCCCAGGATCACCGGGAAACCGTATCTGAAAAAATCTCCCAGGAGCAGCTTATCCCAGAGTTTGAGATCCCCCATGCGGAATTCAAGGTTCTTGTCCGCGAAGCGCACATAGCAAAACGAAACCGCGAATTCGCAGGCCCTGGCGATAAGGGTAGCGATAGCCGCGCCCCTGACTCCCAGGGCGGGGAATCCGAAATGGCCGAATATCAATATCCAGTTGAGAAATATGTTAACACAGAACCCGGTGAGGGAACTGAAAAAACCTATCCGGGTGTTCTGAACGCAGCGCATAGCCGCCAGGAACATATTATTGCAGCAAAAAAAGACATAGGAAAAACAAACGATGCCGATGTATTGCATCCCCCCGGAAATGACAGTCTGATCGTCTGTAAAGAGCCCCAGTATGTTCCGGGGGAAAACGGATACCAGTATGGTCAGGAGCGCTCCTGCGGCGAAGGCGGTTTTGATGGTAATGGTTACGACGATTTTCGCGTTTTTGGCGTCATTCCTGCCGAAGTACTGGGCCGCCAGGACCACCATAGCGGCGCTGAGCCCTGCGCAGAGCATGTGGAGTATCCACTGGACCTGGTTGGAAAGAAATACCCCCGATAGGGCCAGGTCCCCCAGGGACCCGACCATGAAATTATCTGCAAGGCCGACGCCGAAGGTGATAAGATTCTGAAGCGCCAGAGGCAGGGCGATTTTTGCCAGTGTGCTGTAAAACGAAGTTTCTTTAACCATACTACACCTGCTTTTTATACCTTTTACCGCTCCCGGGGCTTTAGCTTTTCATCGCTCCCATTGTTCGGGGTACAGAATTACCCGGACCGCGCCTCCTTTTAAAAGCTGTTCCGCAGTATCCTGAATATCCCTGTACGTAACAGCTTGATACAAAGCGGGCCTCCTGTCCAGACGGCTCAGGGGAGAACGGTAAATCACCGCCGAGTTGGCATAGCTCTGGGCTATGTAGAGGTTGCTCTGAACCGATTCTTCCTGGTTTTTGATCAGCGCCTCCACGGATTTGGCGAACGCGTCTTCATCGACAGTTCCGGCGGCGATCTTCCGGATCAGGGCTTCCGCAGCGGCGGAAAGCTCTTCTGCACGCTTGGGATCGCAGATAAAGTAGAGCCCTCCGCTCAGTTCTCCACGGGGCAGGAGGGAAAGGGAAATCCCGCTTGATATGGAATACACTCCCCCCAGGGTTTCCCGGATTTCATCGTTAAGCGCTATGTCCAGGTACTCGTTGAGCACCGCCGCTGCGGCGCTTCGTTCTTCGGAATACGGCGCAGGGACAAACCAGCCCAGGTAAACCCCGCTCCGTTCATCCCGGCCCTTGCGGACTTCCTTTACAGCCCTTTCCGGCCTTTGGTAATCCGCATCGGCCCAGGCGTTAAAACCAGGACCCTGGGGAATGGACGCGAGGTACGTTTCAGTAAGATCGCGGAAAACAGCGGGATCGATGTTGCCGGTAAAAACAAAGGTATAATCCCCGGGATTGGAACAAGCCAGGAAGAAATCAAGGGCTTCTTTTAGGTCCACCCGGTCAAGATCGGCGATTTCCATAGGGTGCAGCCTGGGATTCCCGTATATGGTCCTGGTGATCTCTTTGGAAAAAACCGAGTCAGGATCCTCCGCTTCCTGGGCCAGCCTGGTCCGCCAGTTGTCCAGAAGGGCCTGTATCGCATTGGGATCGAAACGCGGCTGGGTAAAACTTAAATGGATCATTTCGAAAAGGGTTTTTATGTCTCCTGAGGCGGCGAAACCCTGGTAGCCTCTGATGAAACTTGAGGCCCAGAAGGACAGGCTCACCTGCTTGTCCGCCAGCTTCCTTGTCAGTTCCGGCCGTGAGTAAGGCCCCAGCCCCGAGGCGTTGAGCATTTCCGCAGCCAGGGATGCAGAGGCGTCCTGTTCCAAAGGAACGCTCAGGGTCCCGCCCCTGGCCTGGGCGTAAAGGGAGACCTCGTTATTGCGGTTCCTGGTTTCCCTGAGTATTACTTCCATGCCGTTCCCAAGCCGCCACCTGAGGGCGCCGGTTTCGTCATCCCTTGACTCCGCGGCGATGATCCCCGGTACGGGGAGTTCGCCCAGCAGCTCGCCGCTTACCGTAACAGCCTCCGGCGGGGCGATATCGGCCTTTTTGATTTCCTTTACTATAGCTTCAATCTGTCCGGGGCTTAACAGGCTGCCCTTTTCGGAATCAGGGGCGCTTATAAAGACCGTAAGGTCGTCATCGGCAAACGTGTAGGCAATAGCGGCGTTGATTTCGTTCAGGCTTATGCCGGGGAGCAGTTTTTGAATAGCCCTGAGTTCCCATTCCGCATCCGGGACGGTTTCCCCTGTAAGGAAATGGCTGACAAAGGCACGGACATAGGTATTGGACTCCTGCCTGTCTTTTTCGGCCACAAGCTGCTCCATATCGGAGACAAGGGAACGCCGGGCTATATCGGCCTCGCTTTCGGTAAAACCGTAACGGATCAGGGATTCTTTTATCGTAAGAAGTTCCCTAAGGGTCCTTTCGGCGGCTCCTGCTTTGGCCTGGCCTGCAAGTATAAAAAACCGGGAATTGGCGGCGTAACGGGCATTTCCCGCCCCGGCGGCCACATAGGGGGTTTCCGGCCTGCTTCGGGCCTCTTCAAACCTGAGGTAAAGCATGGTCCCCACCAGGTAGTCGATAATACCCTGGCGGTATCCTGCCAGATCCGTATGCCGTTCCTGGGGTTTCTGTTTGTAATAGAGATCCACCCTGGTTTGGGGCAGTTCGGGATCCGTAAAAACATGGGCTTCGAAGCTCCCCCTTTTGGGCTCAGGGAGATCGTAACGCGGCCTGGCGAAGGGTTCTTTTGAAGGCCCCGGAAGGAAATTCTCCTCCAGAGAGGCTTCCAGGGCCGCCCCGTCGAAGTCCCCTATGAAGATAAGAGCCATATTTTCGGGCTTGTACCACTTTTTATAAAAGCCCTCAAGCCTGGAAGCAGGGGCGTTTTCGATGACCTCCGGGACGCCTATAGGGAGCCGGCTGGCATAAGGGGAGCCCTTAAAAAGTATAGGCAGCATCTGCCGGTAAAGCCGCTCCGAAGCCCCCAGCCGGGAACGGTGTTCTTCCATAATAACGAGCCGCTCGTCGTCAACGTCTTTTGGAGCGAAGGTGATAGCCCTGGTCCAGTCATCGATGATGTTCAGGGCCCGCAGGGGTATCCGTTTCAGCCCATTTTCCCCGCTTTCGACTGTGGTTTCGATGCTGTAAACTGTCTCGTCGTAGGAAGTATAGGCATTCACTTCCGGGCCAAAGCGCATGCCTAATGAACGGAGGTACTGTATCAATTCCGATTCAGGAAACCTTGCGGTGCCGTTAAAAGCCATGTGCTCTACAAAGTGGGCCAGCCCCTGTTCCTCCCCGGTTTCCAGGACCGATCCGGCGTTCACCGCCAGGGTAAGGAAAGCCCGGCCTTCAGGTTTGGAATTTTCCAGAATATAGTAGCGAAATCCCGAGGAAAGCGTCCCGGTCCGGGCGTTTTCCATGAAAGGAACCGGGTCCGAAGGCCGTCCAAGGTCCGCATAGAGGCCCCTTCCCCAAACCTGAAAGGCACAAAAGACCGAAAAGAAGATAAAAAGCGAAAACAATTTTAACTTTTTCATTCCCATAGCATACTATAAAAGTATAGTATAAATCCAGAGACGCCAGAAATTCCTGTTCAATTTCCGCAGAACCGCAGAACCTGGGTAATACCCTTACTTTTATGGTATATCATGATATAATGAAGCTATAGGATGGTTATTATGAGATTGTTAACTAGATCGGATTTTGATGGTTTAGCTTGCGGCGCCCTTCTCTTTTATCTGGGGCTTGTAGATGAATGGAAGTTTGTACACCCTAAGGACATTCAGGACGGCCTTGTGGAAGCTACGGATAATGATATTTTGGCTAATATCCCATACATAAAGGGCTGTAAACTTTGGTTTGACCACCATTCAAGCGAGACCGAACGGCTGGGGAAGAAAACCTATTTCGAAGGGGTTTCCCGAAAAGCCCCCAGCTGCGCCAGGGTTGTTTATGAATATTACGGCGGCGATGAAAAACTGGGCCGTTTTGCCGAGATGATCCGCTATGTTGACAAGGTCGATTCAGGCGACTTGAGTTCCGAAGAGATCATCAACCCCCGGGGTTGGGTGCTTTTGGGCTTTATCATGGACCCCCGTACCGGCCTGGGAAGGTTCAGAAATTTCACTATCAGCAATTACGAACTGATGATGGACCTGGCTTCGGCCTGCGCCAGTAAGCACATAGACGATATTCTGGCAATGCCCAATGTAAAGGAACGGGTGGATGTCTATTATGAACAGGACAAGCTCTTCCGGGAAATGCTGGCAAAGTATGTTAAAATTGACGGGAATGTTCTGGTAGTGGATCTCCGGGGAGTGGAGACCATTTACGCAGGGAACCGCTTCCTTATGTATACGCTTTACCCTGAACAGGATATTTCAGTATGGAGCGTAGACGGCAGAAATAAGGCAAACTGCGCCATTACCGTAGGATACAGCATTATCAACAGATCCGCCACTGTGGACGTAGGGAGCATGCTTTACAAATACGGCGGCGGCGGCCACCACCAGGTAGGCACCTGCCAGGTTCCTTATGACGATGCCGACAGGATTATTGCCGAAATAGTGGAGCAATGTAAGACCCAGGCATGATTGTCCACAGTATATGCCAATGATCAAAGGGTTTATTCGTGCCGAAGGGGTTTAATACAAGAACCCGCCTTTCGGCGGGGGAACTTCAGGGCGAGGTTGTTTATTGCCTGAAAAGCTTATAGATAAGGAGCAGCAACTTGTACCGGAAGTATGAGAAAATTCGCAGGAATTTAACCGGACTTCTGAGGCAGTAGCCCAGGCTTTCCAGTCCCCTGTCGAACACCCCCTGGGACGGCCGCTTTTTCCGCTCTGCAAAGACATCGAAAAGATCGCTGCACCACAGACGGAGACCGCGGCTCAGGCGGGAGTGGTTTTTGCTTATCCAGAGCTCTTCCCCGCGGACATCTTTGCCCACCAAAAGCAGGTGGGGGGCCGCCTTGCGTATGGCTTCCAGGATGCTTAGTTCCTCGTGTTTCCTGAAAGCGCCGGTAAAACGCCCGACTACCCTCAGCCTGGGAAAGGTCTGGCGGATGTTTTTTTCCGTTTTTTGGAGGGTTTTGATGCGGCTCCCAAGGAGATACACCGTGTACTCCCGGTGCTCAAGAATACTGAGGAGGCTCACCGCGAAATTGAAGGGCATGTAGCGGTAGGGTATCTTCCCGGTTAGAAACCTGGCCCCTGATATCAGGCTTTTCGAGACAGGAAGCACCAGGGACGCCTTGAGTACAAAGGAACGGTACTCCCTGTTCCGCCTGGCCCGGAGCAGATCCCAGAGCGAAAGGAGAACGATGTTTTTACCTTCCCCGCAAGGGTCCGGCGCAGGCGCAGGATGGATCAGAGAGGAGGCCGTTTTCGCCCCCTCTCCCTGGGAAATCTTCGGCGGAGCCAGGAGTTCATAAATGAGTTCCGGGAGCTGTTCAGGCGGTACTATGTCCAACGGGACCTGTAAAAGGCTTATCCGCTCCCGGGCGGGGAAATAGGCTTGGGTATCATCGGCGCCCACGATGCGCTCTCCAAAAGTATGATCCGTATTGCCGCCGCGCCGTAAAGGGCGGCGGTTTCGGTTCTCAGTATAGTATTGCCCATAGTCAGGGGCTTGAATCCGGCATCTGCAAAACAGTCCGCCTCAGCAGGGGAAAATCCCCCTTCGGGACCGACAGCTAAGACAACAATACCAGGGTTCATATAAAGATAACCATGAAAACTGCCCTGTTCAAGAGGGTGGGGATGGAGCAGTATGCCCACGCCGCCGGGCCGCTCCCTTTTAAGGCTTTCCCAGTATTCCAAAAGCCCCCTTACCGCGCAGGGAGGGCGCATAGCGGTAACAATAGCCGAACCGCTTTGCTGGCGGGCTTCCCTGATAATGCGCTCCCAGCGGCGGAGCTTTGCTTCCATCCCGCTTGTAATCTTTACCGCCGAATACTCCGATTCAAACGGGACCACTTCCGAAATCCCCCCTTCGGCAGCCTGTCTGACAATAAGATCCATTTTGGTTCCCTTAGGCAGACCCTGGAAGAGGATGATAGGAGGAAGGGAGGGGGGATCCCGGGGAATTTCCCCCTGACATTCGCCGATAAGGATATTGTCTACAGTGGACAGAACTTTGACCCTTGTTTCCGCGCCTCCGGGAAGGAGGGCTGTAAAAACCGAACCGGCCCTGAGCCGCCTGACCCTGACCAGGTAATGATAATCGCCGCCGTAAAGGTGGACCATTCCATCTGAGTTCGGAGGGACATTCAGGATGAACTGTTTCATCACGAAAAGCCGCCGGAAAGCCCCCGGCCCCTATGAAGCCTGGGCAACTTCCTCTTCCTGCGCCGCTTCTTCCTGGAGATCCCGCAGGGTTTTAGCAGTCTCCATCAGGACCCTGAAGCTGCCTTCCTTCAAAATTTTTACCGCTTCCTGAAGCTGGACATCGTATTCCAGGTCGTACACCGGAGCGATAACCGTCCGGTTCTGCTCGTTTCTGATAAGCCGCGTAAGGAGGCTGGGATCCAGAGGATATTCCGTGTTGAGCTCCAGAGCGAAACGGTGAATGTCCGCGGATGAAGCTTCGGGGTTGGCGGCTACATATTCGGGGATTTTGTTAGCGTTAATAAGCTTGTTCAGCTCCTCGGCGTCAGAGCCGGTGAATTCAGGGAACAGGACTTCCCGGTCCGGGGGTATGCCGATCTTGTCGATATTCACGTCGCTGGGCGTGTAGTACCGGGCGGTAGTGATCTTGAAACCCGCCCTGTCCAGCGGGTAAACCTGCTGGACCGACCCCTTGCCAAAGGATTTCTCCCCTACCAGATAGGCCCTGCCCCGGTCTTTAAGAGCCCCGGCCACAATTTCAGACGCCGACGCCGAGCCCCTGTTGATAAGCACCACCACCGGAATATCCTGGGAAACCAGCGGCTTGCTCTGGGCGTAAAAGACGCGGTTTTCCGTAGAGATACGGGACTTGGTAGAAACCACCACGCCGCCGTTAATAAACAGGTTGCTGATCCCCACCGCCGAATTGAGGAGCCCGCCGTAGTTGTTCCTGAGATCCAGGATAAGAGCCGTATAGCCCTTGGACTGGAATTCGCTGACAGCCGCTTTTGAACGTTCCACAGTCATCGGGGTAAAGGTGAGCAGTTTGAGGTAGCCGATAGAGTCGATCATAGCGTATTTTGTCGTAGGCACCTCGATAACAGCCCGTACCAGGGTAACCGGAAATTCCAGTTTCTCCCCCCGGCGAATGAGGAGCCTGACCTCCTCCCCTGGGGTTCCCCGGAGCCTTGCGAGCACATCATCCATAGAGAGAACGTCCGTGGATTCGCCGTTGATCTCGATAATGAGGTCTCCGGGATTTATCCCTGAACGCCAGCCCGGAGTATCTTCGATAGGGGAGGCCACTTCCACATACGGCGGCTTGCCGTCAGCCCCCGTCCCGGCGGGCTTGGAAATATAGAGCCCCACGCCGCCAAAACTGCCCTGAGTCGTGTCGTTGAGATCCGTCATTTCCGATTCAGGCAGAAACGCCGAGTAAGGATCCCCAAGGGAATCGAGCATTCCCGACATAGCCCCCTCATAGAGAGTCCTGGGATCCACTTCTTCCACAAAATGGCGCTGGATAAAGTCGAATACATTCCTGATTATCGCAGCATACTGCGCCCCAGGATCCTGCTCCCGCGCCTGGGCCTGTACCTCCCGGACCGAGGCCAGGGTAAAGATAAGGCAAAATATAACAGTAGAAACCACCCAAACCAGGGATAGGGGGATTTTTCGTTTGGCAACGTGTTTTTCATCATTCATAAAGTAATTGTAGAAAACAGACAGCCTTTGTCAATCGCCTTTAGTCTAAGCAAGACGCTAAACCTCGTCAGTACCCTCGAAGAACAGGGGCAGGGGGAGGAGGCTTTGGAGGAAGGGGTCCCGGCGGATCTGCGGGCTAACCGCCCGGGACAGGTGGGAAAAGAAGAACGATACCGCTTCCAGCGAAGTAAGGCTGATGTCCGGCGCGGCGCTGACAGGGGCGACCGAAGGGACGCCGCCGCTTACCGCAATGCGGAAAGACCCCCGGTCCCCGATTTTGACCGTTACCGAACCTTCGGCCAGGGTGTTTATCCGGGCCTTGAGCTTGAGCAGCGGGGGGAGGAGGGCCGCCCAGTCCAGGACGGCAAAATGGTAAGCCGGCTCTACCTTGCAGTATTCGGCAAAACGGGACAGGGCCTCCAGCTTCTCCGTCTCCTGGGGCTGGGCGGCGACAAGCGCCTGTTCAGCCGACCCTTCGGGGCGGTTCAGGAAAAGACCCAGAGCCTCGGCGGTGCGGGAAAAGTCCTTGAGGTTGATTTCCCGAACCTCGTTTTGGCCGGGGTTGTAGACAAGATAGCCCGCAAAAGAGCCGTTTTCCATGAACGCATAAATGCGGTTCCTCCAGGACGAAAGGATAGGGAAAACCCTGTCCCCCCTGCGCTCGATTCGGGCGATTTTGGATTCATGGAAGGCCGTAATTGCGCCTAGCAGTTCCCGGTCTTCCGCCAGGACCTGAGTAAGCGCCAGAGCGGGGGTAAAATCCTTCCCCAGCGTGTGGCGTATGTTGGCCTTCGAGCAGGAAAACTCCATAAGCGTCCCCGCGGGAGCGTAGCCGAAGTATTCGTAACGCTGGCGCTGGCCCCCAAGGCAGCTAAACACAACGCCGTCTTTTTGCATATCTTCCAAAGCCATATTCATCAAGGTCCGCATATAGCCCCTGGAACGGGCATAGGGGTGCACCGACACCATGCCGATACCCCTGCCGGGCAGTTTCTCGCCCAGGATATTCATGATCATAGGATAGGCCCCCAGGGCGGCCTTTATCCCGCCCCCCTCTTCCCTGGCGAGGTAATGGAGGCCTTCCATAAAGTATTCCCGCCTGTAGAGCTTAGGGAGCAGTACCGGGAAATCGGTTGAAATATGGGCATGGCTGAATACATAGTTGCCAAAATCAATAACATCATCGTAATCGGCCATTGCCGCCTTGTGGTATACAACGTTCATAATTCTCCCCTTAGTATACTTTTGAGTATACCCAAAAGCGGCTTTTTGATCATCATGTTAGCTGTGTAAGGCGGGATAAAGGCATAGAAACGGCAAAGAGGGAAAACAACCACGGACCGGCACGGACGGAAGGGGCAAGGAAGGAAGAATATGACCACGGACGGACACGGACGGAAGGGATAAGGAAGGAGGAATACTTACCGCTAAGGCGAAGAAGGCGAAAAAGGAAGGGAAAAAGCACCGCTTCCTACATCCTTTTTCGCCTTTGCGCGCCTTGGCGGTAATAATTCTTCAATGCCTTAGCGGTTTCCTGGGCTTAGGGGATGATTTCCGAGACCAGTTCGCTCCAGCCGCTTTGGCCTTTTTCCCCGCCCCGCTGGACTTCCCAGCGCAGGGCGAACCAGGCGCGTTTGCCCCGGTCCGTCTCGCGGAAGCTGATGACGTGGGG
>JAISZE010000045.1 GCA_031269405.1 Treponema sp.
CCTCCTGACGTAACTCACGTGGTTCACCATTACAAAAAGGCGTCCGGGGCGTACCCGGTGATGGATAACTTCTACATGGGCCTGGATAACCGGGGCGGGGTGGATATCAGGTATCATAAAAATTCGCGCCTGGGCACATCCTATTTCAGCGGCCTTTCAAAGTATGATTTTTTTGGAAGCTATGACAGCGCTAAAAAAACCGGGGTCCTCCACCACGCCAGCCACTACACTTCGCCGGGTAAGAAGATGTTCACCTGGGGATACTCCAAACTTTCCGAAAACTGGGAACGGGCCCTGACCGATACGGACGGCCCCTATCTGGAACTGATGGCGTCAAGCTACAGCGACAACCAGCCGGATTTTACCTGGATAGAGCCCTGGGAAACAAAGGAATTTGTCCAATCCTGGTACCCCTACAAGGATCTCGGCGAGATCCGGGCCGCTAACGACAGGGCGGCTTTTGCCTGCCGGGAAGAGGGCGGGAAGCTCTCCCTTGGCGTCTACGCCACGGAAGACATACCCAGAGGGGTTGTTGAGGTCTCGGTTCCGGGAAGGGCCCCTGTCCGCAAAACCCTGTACCTCAAGGCCATGGATCCTGTTTGGGAAACTTTCCTCTGGAATGGTGAACAAGACCTTGGCCTTAAACTTTTTGACGAAGCCGGGGAAACGGTCCTGGATTATAAGGCTGAAAAGCCCGAACCTTTCGTTCCCGAACCTCTCCCGGCCTATCCCCGCCCTGGGGAGCTTGCCGATGCGGAGGACTGCTCCCTCACAGGGGTCCATGTGGATCAGTACCACGATCCCCTGGTGGAGCCTTCGGTGTACTGGAAACGGGGTCTGGAGCTGAACCCCCGGCATCCCGGCTGCCTTACCAACCTGGGCCGCTACTTTATCGCCAGCCAGCGTTTTGACGAAGCCGGGGATTATCTAGGACAAGCGGTAAAAAGCCTTACGAGGTACAACTCCAATCCCCGGGATACCGAAGCGCTCTACCTCTTGGGACTAATCCTGGCCCGGGAAGGAAAAAACAACGAGGCCCTGGAGCTTCTCCATAAGGCAATGTGGGGCGCAGGCAGCGCTGTCCCCGCGGTATGCGCCGTTGCCCCGGTTTTCATCGCCGCAAAACGGTACGGCGAGGCCCTCAGGGAACTTGGCAGCGCTATGGCCGTATATGGCAAAAACCAGCGGGTAGCGGAAATCATAATCACCGTTTTGCGCAAACTGGGAAACCGGGCAACGGCCATAACTATGGCAAAGGATCTCCTGTCCAGGGATCCGCTGGATCTTCACGCCATCAACGAACTGCGCCTTATGGGTGAATTTTCTTACGCCGGAGAACGGGCGCGCTACAGGCTGAACGAGACAGGGATTGATCTGGCGGCTGATTACGCTTCCATGGGCCTTTGGGAAGACGCTCTTGACACCCTGGAGTGGGCCCTTGAAAAAGGGGAGCCTTCTTCCATGCTGTATTACTGCGCCGGATACGCCGCTTCGGCTATGGGGAAAAAGCCGGCGGCGGAAGCCTATTTCGCCAGGGCTTCAAAGGCGCCGGACGGCCTCCGCTTCCCGTGGCTTGCCTTTGAACTGGACGCCCTCAGGGAAGCGTTAAAAATCTCCGGCCCCGACGCCAGGGCGTACCTGAACCTGGGTATGGCGGCATACGGCATACAGCGGGATACGGAAAAGGCTGTGGCGCTCTGGCGGAAAGCCGTTTCCACAGACGGCAATTCCTGGCAGGCTTTGCGGAACCTGGCGGTGGGCCTTTACCGGCAGGACAATTCCAACAAGGAAGTAACCGGCCTTCTTGAGAAAGCGGCGGCCCTCAAACCAGGGGATCTCCAGTTGTATTTCGAGCTTAACCTTGCGGCGGAACTGCAAAATGTCCAGCCGGAAAAACGCCTTAAACTTTGGGAACAACAGAGCGGCTTTGCAGAGCAGTGGGACGATCTCTACCTCCAGGGAGTAAGGCTTTGCAACCAGACAGGCCAATGGGACAAGGCCCTTGAGATGCTGAAATCCCATAGTTTTACCCCTGCGGAAGGCAGCGAAGCCGCCATAGCCGCCGAATACTACCAGGCCCATGAGGCTATGGCGTATGCGGCTATGGAAAAGGGCAGGTACGGCGAAGCCCTCGGCCACTTTGAGCAGCTCTTCCTCTCTCCCTACGGGGTCTGGAACGACATCAGCCTTACGCCTTACAAATACGGCGAGGCCCTGTGCCTTTCAAAAATGGGCAAGCGGAAGGAAGCCGGCGAAGCCCTTGAGTGGATCGTGAATCTTCCTTTGGAATCCCAGTCGTTCCTGCCTTCCTTCTGTTACTACTTGGGCCTGGCCCTGACGGGGCTTGGCAAAAAGGACGAAGGATGGGAGCAGTTCCTGGAGCTTAAAGAAACAGCGGAAAAGGAACTGGCGGTAAAGGAGTACGGCTTCTTCGCGTCTACCGCAAGTTACAACAGCTTTATCCGAGACCCTGCCGATCAGCGGAAGATACAGTACAGTATCCTCCTGGCTATGGCATTAACCGGTCTGGGAGAAACGGAAAAAGCCAAAACAGCGCTGAACGAGGCGCTTTCGCTGGATCCCTTAAACCAGCAAGCCTTGCTTCTGGCAAAGGATTATGGTACTGTTTTCTTACTATGACGGGTTGGAAACGGTAATATGGCCGGCTATGAAGGCGAGTGAAAAGGCGGTTCTGGCCCGGTTTTTTGGTACTGCAGCGGATTATCTGCGGGACGGCTACGCTCTGGCCAGGGAAGAATATTCTTTTACCGATGACGATCCTCCCCTTCCGCTGGCATATCTTGTGGATGAATCCGCTGAGGACAGCCTTGAAACAGTAGCCGCCGAAATTGCCGGCTGTACCGCCTGCGATCTGGGAAAAACCCGGACCAGCGCGGTACCAGGCGAAGGGCCGGAACACCCTTTGGTGATGGTTATCGGAGAAGGGCCCGGAGCGGACGAAGACGTTTCGGGAAGGCCCTTTGTCGGCAAAGCCGGGCAGTTCCTGGACAGAATGCTGGCTTCCATCGGCCTTTCACGGGACCGGAACTGTTACATCGCCAATGTGGTCAAGTGCCGCCCTCCGGGAAACCGGGACCCGGCTCCTGAAGAAATCGATGCCTGCATCCCTTACCTGGAGACCCAAATCCACCTCCTCAAACCCAGAGCCATACTCTGCGCAGGCAGGGTATCCGCCCAATGCATACTCCGTACCGGGGAAGGGATAAACCGCCTCCGGGGCCGTTTCGGCGAATACCCTGCGGCAGTTACAATCGGGGAAACCGGAACCCTCCAGAGCGACAGGATGATCCCTGTTCCGGTGCTTCCCACCTACCACCCAAGCGCCATCTTAAGGGACGAATCCCTGAAACGCCCTGCATTTGAAGATCTTAAACTTCTTATGGTAAAGCTGGCGGCTATAAACAAAACCTATGCAAATGAATGCCGGCCTTTACTGGAAAAATACGCCGCTCAGGATCCCGTTTTTGCCGGACAGGTCAGGGAGTTTCTTGATTGAAAGATCCCCCCCTCCCGCCTTATGTGGACATTGTTTTCGACATTCCCGCAAACCAGGTTTTCACGTATAAAACAGAGGCGGATCAAACGGCGCTTTCCGGCGCTGTTCCCGGAAAGAGGGTCATGGTCCCTTTCGGCGCCAGGGATATGCTGGGATACGTCATCGCCGAAAGGGAAGCCCTGCCTCCGGGGGTAGCCCTGAACTCCATCAAAGCGGTAAGGAGAATCGTTGACAGCGAGCCTGTTTTCGACAACCGGGACATGGAACTGGCCCGGTGGGTTTCCGGCTATTACTTCTGCGGCCTTGGGCAGGCCCTGGCGGCTATGATCCCGTCAGGAAAACGGACCGGCGATTACCCTTCCCTGAGCAGCGCCGAGGAAATAACCCCTTCGCCTCTTGAACTTTCAGAAGAGCAGAAAAAGGCCCTGGACGCGATAACAACCCCTGCGGACAAGCCTCCCATCTTCTACCTCTACGGTATCACCGGATCAGGAAAAACCGAAGTGTTTTTACGGGCAGCGGAATTCATGCTGAACCAGGGGAACTCGGTGATCTACCTGGTGCCCGAAATATCCCTTACCCACCAGACTGCGGAGGCTATCGGGAACCGCTTCGGCAAAACTGCGGCTACTATCCATTCAGGCATGAGCCCTGCGAACCGCCTTACCGAGTGGATGCGTATACGCCGCGGCGAAGCCCGGATCGTGGTAGGGCCCAGGTCGGCGGTGTTCGCGCCTCTGGATAAGCTGGGCCTCATCATCATCGATGAAGAACAGGACGGTTCCTATAAATCAGGAAACACCCCGCGCTACCACGCCCGGCAGACCGCTATGCGCCGCTGCTCCTCCGAAGGCGCCAGGCTGGTGATGGGTTCCGCCACTCCGTCCGCCGAAGCCTGGAAGCTCATGAAGGACGGCGAGATAAAGCGGCTGGATCTGACAAGGAGGCTTTCAGGAGGAAGCCCCCCGAAAATCATTCCTGTGAGCCTTGAGAAAACCGACGGCTGCCTGACAAAGGAACTGAAAGAGGAAATCCGCGAAACTGCCCGTATGGGAAGGCAAACCATCCTCTTTTTAAACCGCAGGGGGTTCGCGTATTTTTACCACTGCAATTCCTGCGGCTATGAGCTTAGCTGCAAGCACTGTTCCGTATCCCTCACATGGCACAAGAGCCGTTCCCGGGCGATATGCCATTACTGCGGCTATTCAGTAACGCCGCCTAAAGCCTGCCCCCAGTGTGGCTCCCTTGAAGCGGGCTTTACCGGATTCGGCACCGAAATGATAGAAGAAGAAGTGCGGCGTACCTTCCCTGAGCTCAGGATTCTCAGAGCCGACGCCGATACGGCAGGGAAAAAAGGGGAGCTAAAAAAAACTCTGGATCGTTTCCGCGCCGGGGAAGTTGACATACTCCTGGGCACGCAAATGGTTGCCAAAGGGCTTAATTTCCCGGGAGTGCGCCTTGTCGGGGTGGTGCTGGCCGACACGGGGCTTCACCTTCCTGATTTCAGGGCCGCAGAGCGCACCTTCTCCCTGGTGGTCCAGGTAGCGGGCCGTTCGGGCCGTTATTTCCCGGACGGCAAGGTGATAGTCCAAACCCTGCGCCCTGAAGACCCTGCTATCGTAAAATCATGCGCCCTGGATGTGGACGGCTTTTTTGAGGCCGAACTGAGCCAGCGGGAAGCCCTTTCTTTTCCGCCCTACACGCGGCTCATTCGTTTTACTATCCGGTCAAAGGACGCCGGACGGGCAGACAAGGCCGCCGCCCGGCTGGCTTCCATCGCCGCCCCCCTGCTCCCGCCGGGCGCCGACGCCCTGGGCCCTGCCGAGTGCCCGGTGGGTATCATCGCAGGCAGCCACCGCAGGCAGCTCATCCTCAGAGGCAGGGCCATGGGCAACCTCCACGCCGCAGCCGGTGAAGTCCTCGCCCGTTACGGCAAAGACAGGGATAGCCGGGTCTACCTTGAAGTTGACGTGGACCCTGTGAGCCTTTTATAGGGCATGTAGTTTACCTGTTAGTGGCTTGCGGGGCTCTGAATTGTCTCTGAATCAAAGCCGATAATACGATAATATCAGAGATAAAATCTAAAGATAAATTTTTGGCGATCGTTTCAACACCTTCCCCCTAGCCTATTTCCTTGGTTTGCTGTTTTCGGGATTCCAATACCTCTTCCAAATTGAATTCAGCCTTTAACATACGGAATGCGCCTGGAGGTGTCAGGGCTTGGTTTTTCTGCGCCAAACTCCCATGCCTTGACGATCAAGATATTGTAGGCTCTAAGCGTTTTGCAGCGTTTGACGATAGGTTCGCTGCGCACCATGATTGATGATATTATATATCTTGACTGGTTATCTGGTTGTTGCTTTGCTATGAAGGTTACACTTCCCATACCCCAGATCTGTGACAAAGGCGCAAGCGTCATAGCCTTTCAGATTTACAACTTCCCTAAATACCATTGAAAATTTATCATCTTTGCCTGTACGAGTAATTTTTATTATAATGATGTTTTTACCGCGCAATAAATG
>JAISZE010000112.1 GCA_031269405.1 Treponema sp.
CGCTTAAACGGGCGTCCTCCTGCCGTTCCGCCGCGCATACTCCTCAGGCTTGAAACGGAAAAAAGTTTTGATTTTGTATACCGGGAAGCCGAAAGAATGGCCGGGGAATTCCTTGACTCCGATCTCGGCAGGCGCTGCGCCGCTTCGCGGTACCGGGAAACCGAATTTCCCGTCATCAGCGCGGTCAGCTCCGGAGGAAGGAATATTCCCGTAACAGGCCAGATCGATCTCCTCTTTGAAGAAGAAGACGCCGTCTGGATCGCGGATTTCAAAACCGACAGGATCGCAAGGCCCGAAGATCACTACGGCCAGCTTGCGGTTTATAAAAGGGCAGTTTCGGATATTTTCAAAAAACCCGTCAGGGCGTGGCTCTACTATCTCCGCACCGGAGACGGCAAGGCGGTTGAGATCACCAGGGAGCTTGAAAAGATCCGCTTGGACGAACTCGCCCTGGCGGCGTGGCTTAATCCGCCCGTGCCCTAAACTTGGCCCGGACTATTCGTGAAATACCGGAAGCGGGGGAAAGCCTGGGAGAAACATTTGGAATTCCCCGCCGGAGCGTACCGGAAGACTTGACGCCCAGCGTCAAGTCTTTCATAGCGCAGGCGGACTCTATAAGCGTTTTTCACAGGGTTTTCCCCGCTCCCGGGTTTTATCAAAACGTGATTGCGGGTCAAGTTTAGCGCGGGTCAGAGCGGTTTTTCCGGCCCTGCCGCATAACCGGCGTCAATTAAAGCAATCAGAGAAAGCAAACCGCCCCAGTGGTAGAATTTGTCGCTCTGTAGGGAGTCGCAGCCTTCACCGGTATCGGCGTTGTAATTTTCATGCACATGCCCTTTCTCCAGCCATTCTTTAAGGATAAGTTTCCTGCTTTTCGCCGCAAGATCCCTACAGGGCTCATCCAGTTCATGCACGCGCATAGCTATATACGCAAGGTAATTGCTCGGCGCCCAGATACGGCCCCTCCAGTACAGTTGATCTTTATATGCAGGCTCATTACGCCCTGTATCGGGGATTATGTATTCACCGTAAAATTCGTTGCAGTTATAAAAGTGTTCATTTATCATCCGTTCCGCATGTTCTTTTGAAACTTTATCAGAAAAGAAGGCGTAGAAATTCGCAGCCGATACACTTCTGCTGAACGTCCCCGTATCCGTCCGTTTGTTGAGATAAAGGCCGAATTCATCATCCCACAATTCCTCCAGGCCCTGTTTGGATTTTTCCGCCCGTTCCCTCAGCTCAACCCCTTCCTTCCGTCCTGTTATATCCGCTAATTCCGCTAGTTTCTCGCAGTCCATAATGTAAAGACCCGTAAGACCGACATCGGCAAGCTGCATCAGATGGTTTTTTTTATCAAACGGCACACCATCGTACATAGGCGAATTATCCATCCCGGATTCCAAAGCCGCCCCAAGGGTATCATTAACCCCTTCGGTTTCCCAGTGTTTTCCCGCCCTGGGCGTATAGGGATTGGAACCCCAGCAAAGCTGGCCGTTAGGAAGGAGTCGGTTTTCGGCAAACCAGCGGTTCCAGGCCAAGAGATCGTCAAAAAGATACTCTACAAGCCATTTTTCACGGTATATACGGAATATTTCCCTCACCGCCAAACTTCCCACAGGGGGCTCTGAACGATCACGGCTCTTGTCGTCATCAGCGGCGCCGAAATTAGGAATAAACCCCGATTCTGTTTTTTCATGAGTTATCGCGATGGCGTTAGCATAAGCGAGATCCTTATTGTCCAGCATCGCAAGCATAGAAGAAAAATAGGTGTCCCAGTCAAAGAGCACATACCCGCCCCAACCGATATTCCACAGACGGGAAACAGGGGAGCAAATCTGATCGTTTTCGGGTTCATAAATAGTATCCCAGGCCAGACAGGTCCTCATGGCGTTATATGCCTCTGAAAGATCTTTGTATTGAGCGTTCTGCCTCCACAATTCCCGCTTCTGTTGTTCCATGACGCCGCCAAGTTCACGGGCTGAAATCAGGCGGTCTGTCGATATGGCAACGGATTTCGAAAGCTCCACTGCGATATAAGGATTGGTTATGCCGGTATTAAGCTGCCGGATCCGTTTTCCGTCTATAAAAAATTCGATTTCCCTTGAAGGGGTAGTTGCGAAAAGCCTTCCGCCCTCAAGCTGTGTGTACCCGCTCTTATTCCAGAGAATTGAAGCCGAAACAAACAGAGCCGGAGGTTTCAAGCTGTTTTTGACAGGTGTTACCAGCAAGTACTGCTCATCACCAAAAGCCGCGCTTTGGACCGTCATTTCGTGATCGCAGCATTTCAGGTTGAGCTCAGTATAGGTTCCGTCAAAACTGCGCGGACCGGGATAGATTTTTTCATCCATATCTCCAAACCGCCCTATCAACGCTTCGCGCAGGACTTTTCCGGTATTAAAGTACTTAATGCCCAGACTCAGGGCGATTCCTTCGGGAAGCAGCACGTGGGTCAGGACGCTGTTGTTATACCATGTATTCCATCCGCACAGCATATTCCTCTTTAAGTGAGCGAAATCCATATCATGCCTCCGGTATACGATCTATGACTATCACATATCCTGTGATAGTTCAATGGCATAGTGTATTATTTTTATTAAAACAATAAGGGGCTGTCCAGGAAGTATCATTTCCGGCAGCCCTGTTTGTTGTCTATGTCGGTGTATTTGATTTTTTCTAAACGTTCAGAAGAGTTCTCCCTCCGCCATGCGCATACCGGGGGTTCATACCTCTGCGGGGAGGCCGTAAGTATGTACCATTGGCAGGGATGTACATACCGTTAGTAGGGATGTACATACCGTTGACAGGGATGTACTTACCGATGGTTCATACACACTGAATTTGATACGTCGCCCGCGAGCTTCAAGATACTGGGCAACGCGGACCTGGCAACGTGCTCGCCGTACCTGCTCCATTTTGGTGAGGAGGACCGGGGCAAGCGGGTGTATATCACCCTGCAATGGGAGAACGAGTCCGGGGGTGCGCGGGGACCCGGCGGAGATGCAAATGGCGATTATCCCGTAAAGAAGCGGGAATCTGATAAAGAACCCCAGGGTTTCCTTTATGGCCATTGACAACGAGGGCTACGGAGCGGCGAAGAACATAGTGGGCGGCCCATTGGGAAAGCCTGCGGTACGCGGACACCCTGAACCGCATGCCCCTGGAACCGTACTGCCTCTTGAACCTGGCGCTGAACCAGGAAATAGATTTGCCGAATACCCCATGCCTGGCTTTACCATAAGCTGCGGTCTCCGCGTCCGGTTCGCTCCCCCAAAGGCGGCGGGGAAAACGGCGGAAAGGAAAGACAGCAGCGGTAACGGGGATGGATAGGTACGTGAAGAAACTTGTAACACTCCTTGTTGTCGTTCTGCTTGTTTTGGATTCCTGCGATTTGTTCACCTACGGAAAACTCGGCGGCGCTGATTACACCAAAACCTACTGTCCTGACAGCCCGGACAAGGAAAACAAAGCGGTATTTGAAAGCATTATGTCTTCCCTGTCCGGCGTGTGGTATTCCCGCCATGCCGGCGTCGGCAGGCTCGACGGCTACCGTATCGGGAAATGGAGGCTGGATTATGAAGCGTTGATAAAAAACGCCGGAGCGGTAAACATCTTTAACGACGACAATGTCTTAATGGCTGCCCCCCCTCTGTGGCTTGACCGGTGGCCGGAGTCGTCGAGCGGCCAGCGCCCCTTCTTCGGCATCTACTACCAGGTACTAAACAGGGATACCGTCCAAATAGCCAACGCCGTGAACCTGGCGGCCCTGTACAATGGGGAAGCGTATTACACCGAAACCAAAACTCTGGAAGAAGCCATCGACAAGAATACTGTGGAGAACGAGGCTGAGTTTATCTCCTGGGGCGTGGTCATTCCCCAGGACAGGGAGCCCTGGCGGTGAATTATTGCCGGACAGCCTAATTCCTGAACGAATGAATAGGCGCCGGGATACGTCCGCCCCGGGAAATAAAAGCCTCGCTGCCGGCTGAACTCACAGGCATAACCGGGGCGCCTCCCAGGAGCCCGCCGAACTCGGCCCAGTCGCCGGCCTTTTTTCCCGGGACAGGGATGACCCGCACAGCAGTGGTTTTTTGGTTCACCATACCGATAGCCATCTCGTCAGCAATGATGGCGGAAATAGTCGAAGCCGGGGTGTTACCCGGAAGGGCTATCATGTCCAGGCCCACTGAACAGACCGAGGTCATAGCTTCAAGCTTGTCCAGGCTGATGGAACCCTTCCTGACCGCTTCTATCATACCCTCGTCTTCAGACACAGGGATGAACGCGCCGGAAAAACCTCCGACATGGGTGGAAGCCATGACGCCGCCTTTTTTCACCATATCCGTAAGCATTGCCAGCGCGGCGGTAGTGCCGTGGGCGCCTGCCGCTTCAAGGCCCATTTCCTCAAGGATCCTGGCAACAGAATCGCCCACCGCAGGGGTAGGGGCCAGGGAAAGGTCCAGTATGCCGAAAGGGACCCCCAGGCGTTTCGCCGCTTCCATGCCCACAAGCTGGCCCATACGGGTAATCTTAAAGGCCGTCTTTTTAATCACATCCGCAAGCTCGTCGAAGCCCGCGCTTTTATGGGACTCCAGGGCCGCCTTAATCACCCCTGGGCCCGAGACGCCCACGTTGAGGCAGCTTTCGCCCTCCCCGGGGCCGTGGAAAGCGCCGGCCATAAAGGGATTGTCCTCCGGTGCGTTGCAGAACACCACAAGCTTGGCGCAGCCTATGCTCTCCCGGTCTTTGGTCGCTTCGGCGGTTTTTTTGATTGTCTCGCCCATGAGCTTAACGGCGTTCATATTGATGCCGCTCCTGGTGCTGGCGAGGTTCACCGACGAGCATACCCGTTCCGTAACTGCCAGGGCCTGGGGTATTGAAGCGATGAGTTTTTTGTCCCCTGCGGAAAGCCCTTTTTGCACCAGCGCTGAAAACCCGCCCGCAAAGTCGATGCCCAGTTCCCTGGCAACGCCGTCGATAGTCACGGCGTATGAAGTATAATCGTCATCATCTGAAGAACCCGCAACAAGCGCAATTGGCGTAAGGGCAATCCGCTTATTGATAATAGGAATTCCGTATTCCACCTCAATGTCCCGCCCGGTCTTCACCAGAGGCCCTGCTACACGCAGAAGCTTTTCCCGTATCCTGCTGCGGGTCTCTTGACCTGAAGAAGAAGCGCAGTCAAAGAGCGAGATACCCAAGGTGATACACCGTATATCCAGTTTGTGCCGCAGAAACATATCCACAGTCTCTTTTATCTCATAAGGCGTAAAAAGCATGATGTTCTCCCTGTTCCCTATATCCTGTGCATTGCGCTGAAGACCCCTTCATGCATGAGGCTGATGGAAACATCCATCTCCAGTCCAAGGCTGTTGAGTTCCGCCTTGATGGTTTCCAACGAGGAACCACGGGAAAGGTTCACCATCATCATCATGACGAAATTTCCTGAAAGTATGGTCTGGCTGATGTCCTCAATGTTGATATTGCGTTCAGCCAGAAAGGCGCTGACCCTGGCGATGATACCAACCTTGTCCGCGCCGACTACGGTGATAATGGCGTTCATTTAGTTCTCCTTGATATCGTGTTCTATAAGGAAAAGATCCAGCACTGTAAGGAAGAGTATTACAACCATCGGTCCCAGGACAACGCCGTTGAAACCAAAGGCGCTTACGCCTCCCAGAATCGCGAAAAAAATGATCAGCGGGTGAAGGTGTATGCGGTTTTGAAGAAACCAGGGCCGGATAAAATTATCTGCTGTGGAAATAAAGAAGCCCGAAACAGCAAGGAACGCGATACCGCCTGTAATATCGCCCGAAAAGACCCGGGCTAAACCCAGGGGAATCCATACAAGTCCCCCGCCGAAGATGGGGATAAAAACACATATAAACGTAAGGCCCGCGAAAACCAGTGCCCCTTGTACCCGGAAGATGCGGAATATGATATATGCCATTAGAGTCTGTATAATAGCCACCAGGATGTACCCAAAAAACAGGTTCCTTGTTATATCCATGAACTTTCCCATAATGGCGCTGATGTATTCCTTCCTGATAGGGACGGCGTGGAATATCAGCCTGGAAAGATAAGAACCGTCGGTGTAAAAAAAGAAGAGGCTGAAGGTCATAAGAAAAAGGCCGGCCACAAAGGTCCCCAGGTTCCGCACTATGGAACTAGAGAACTGGATCACATTCTGGAGTTCTGAACTGAAAACCCTCAGAAGCTGCTCCCGCAATTGATCGGCCCCTAGGTTTATCTGGCCAGAACTCAGGTTGACGATGACAGCCCCGGCTTTATCGAAAATATCCTGCAGCATGTCAGGGTTATTGTTCAGCAGATCCCTTGCCATGCTGAGGAGATCCACAATCTGGCGGAAAAACTGGAAGGTCACGAAAATAAGAGGGACAAGGATAATCACCACAGTCCCAAGGGCAAAAACCCCGGCGCACAGGCTTTTGAGTATTTTTCCCTTAATCGTGGAAAAGTCCAGATTTTTTATCAGCCTGTGGTGCAAAGGGGAAAAAACGATATAAACCAGAACGGACCAGAGCAGGACGGTAAAAAAGGGGGCAAAAAGCCTGCACACCGCAATAAAGAGCAGTATGAGTATGACGCCGAACAATACGTTCTGGACTGTCCGCTGCGGCGGAGTAACGTTATCAGGTGTACCGCTCATAAGCCTGCCAGAATTTTTTCAGCCTCTCTTTTACCGGGATAATTGGGATTCCGGTTCAGAAGGTCCTGGAGCGTCTGCTTTGCCCGGGACGCTTCCCCCAGGCCGGCGTAAGTCTTGCCCAGCTCAAAGACAGCGTCCCAGTTGCCGGGGGCCAGGCTTACCGCTTCCTGGTAAGCGTCTCGGGCCCGGACAAGGCTGCCGGCTCCTGCCAGGGCGCGGGCAAAGTTGAGCCGTACCGTGGGATTTTCCGGTTCCACACCCAGGGCTTTTTCGTAATGCTCCACGCTCAGGGACCAGTTCTCCTCTTTCGCGTACGCGGCGCCCAGGTTGTTGTTTACTTCAAAAGAACCGGGCTCGATGCGGTAGGCTTCCAAGAGGCAGTCCAGGGCCTGGGAGTTAAAACCGTTAGCCAGGTATATGCTCCCAAGGTTCACCCTGGGGCGCACATAGCCGGAATCCAGGGAAGCCGCCTGCTTATAAGCGGTGATAGCCTTGTCCATGTCCCCTGTGGCTTCCCAGGCCTGCCCCAGGGTATAGGCGTAAACCGGATTGGAAGGAACGCTTGAAGCCGCTTTGCCGGCATAAGAGGCGGCTTCGGCGTTTTTGCCCAGCCCCAGTTTTACCACGGCCATATTGAAGTTAGTCTGAGCATCGTTAGGGGAGGCAACCAGGGCCTTGTTAAAAGAAGCCTCAGCAGCGGCGAAGTTACCCGCCGCGCTTTGGGCAGCACCCAGTTCCCGGAACGAAGCGGCGTCGTTGGGGTTGGATCTGAGGGCCTTGGTGAAGGCGTCGATGGCCCCTTTATTGTCCCCTTTAAGCGCGAGGATACGGCCTATTTCCCGGTGAGCCGCCGCATAGTCGCTTTTCACCGTTACAGCCCTGCTAAAGGCGGCCAGAGCCTCATCGTTCCTGCCGAGCTGCCTCAGAGCGCCTCCCAGGTTGTACCACGCCGGTTCGTAGCCGGGGTTGATCTTCGTTACACTTTCAAAGGCCTGGCGGGAATCGGCGTAATGGCCGGCGCTGAAATAAACCCTGCCCAGATCGTACATATACGCCGCGCCATTGGGATCCAGCCGTGCGGCTTCTTTTAATTCGCCTATGGATTCATCCCACTGGCGGAGATCCCTGAAGATCTTTCCCAGCGTATAATGAGGCAGTGCCTGGGTCCTGTCTTTTTCCATAGCCTCCCGGGCCAGAGCCGCAGCCCGGGTGGTAGCGTCCCTGCCTTCAGGGGTGCCGGGATCGCCTGCGGAATACCAGGCTTCGGCCATCTCCGCAAAGACCTGTGCGGAGAAGCGATCCTCCCCCGGAGGAAGGCGGTTCCTGGCGTCTTCAAATGCGGCTCCGGCCCCGGCGTAGTCTTTCCTGGAAAGGGCGGTTTTGCCCTGGCTGACCAGGTCCAGCACGGCGTCCATCCTGGCCCTGAGTTCCCGTGAAACCCTGGCCAATTCCTCTTCCTGCGCCCTGCGCCTGGCGGCTTCTGCTTCAGCGGCGGCCCGCCTTTCCGCATCCGCCGCCTGGGCCGCCTCGGCGGCGGCCCTGCGGACCGCAGCTTCAGCTTCAAGACGGGCCAGCTCTTCGGGATCAGGCTCGGGGGCTTCTTCCAGGACCGTTTCCTCCTGTCCCGGCGATTCCGCCAGGCGCCTGGAACGGAGTATCTCGTCCCTGAGCCGCCGGGCTTCCCCATCATTCGGGTCTTTCAGGAGGAGGCTGTCTATAAGGTTCAGGGCCTGCTGGTATTCGCCCTGTTCCAGGTATTCCTGTGCCAAAAGAAGGGTGTTCCGCCTGGCGGCGCCGGCTTCAGCGGCGGCGTTTCCGCGAATCACATAGAAGGTTCCGAAAACTATGCCTGCCAGCGCTAGAACGCCGGCTGCAACTATCACCAATAAGCGTTTATTCAAGTTCAAATACACCTTCGTACCCCTGTATATCCTCGATCCCTGCGGAAAGGCCCTTACTGTCCTCTGCCGCAGCCTGGAGAGATGCCGATACTTCCTCTATAAGCCGTTTTCTTCTCTCCGCTTCTGCCCTGGCGGCCTCCTCGGCTTGGATACGGCGCCGCTCTTGTTCGGCGAATTCATCCCGGATAAAAGCAATAAGGGCCTCAATCCTAGTGCGCTTTTCCGAATACGGCACAAGCTCAAGGTACTGTTCGTAATCAGCCACCGCTTCCTTAAGGGCCCCGGTCTTTATCTGGGCATTAGCCCTGTTCAGGAAAGCCGGCGCCCAGGAGGGATCGGAGTCCAGAGCCTGGGTATAGTACTGCCTTGCGAATTCGGCGTTTCCCTTGGTAAAATAGGCGTTCCCAAGGTTGTAGGCTATACGGGCGGTTTCCTTTCCCCCTTTGGGAAGTATCCTCCTGTAAGCGGTTATGGCGTCGTCCAAGCGGTCCATCTGCTGATAAACAATACCCAGGTATAAAAAAGCCTGAATATGGGCAGGATCCTCATTTGCCGCAGTTTCCAGAAACCCCAGGGCCTCGGCGGGCTTGTTCTGCATGAACAGTTCTTCCCCTTTGGCAAAGGCGGACTGCGAGATGGCCTTTCCGCTGGTCCAAAAGAACAGGAAAGCCGTAAAAACAAAAAAGAAAATCCTTTTTATTCTGTTCATTCTTGTGTATTCACCTTATACATACTACAATACTTAAATTATCGGATAATTATACCGTAACACAAAGGAATGGAAAAGGAATGAAAAAAACATGACCATTACACTGGTAGTCATACTTTTTCTCGCCGTAGGGGTCGGTTTTCTTAGTTTTTTCCTTGTTAAAAACATCATCATGCCCCGGCGCGCCGCAGCGGCGGCGGAACTGCTCGGTAAGAACAAAAAACTCCAGGCTATCAAGGCCGGAAAAGCGGCGGTCGAAAAGGACCCTAAAGACGCCGAGGCCCATTACAACCTGGGAAAAGCGTACCTCGCGGAAGGCAGGAACGAGCAGGCCCTGCGGGAGTTCATAAGCGTAAACCGCCTGGGTATCGAAGGTAAAAACATCCCTGAGACCGAATTCCGCCAGATTATAGCCCGGCTTTACGTCCAAAATAACGAAAAAGAAGAGGCTCTTAAGGAATACGTGCTGCTTATCAAAAAGCATCCCGAAAATCCGGAGTACTATTTTCAGGCAGGGGTGCTTTTCGGCGGCAGGAACCGGACGGATCTTGCGGAACAGTACCTTAAAAAGGCGATATCCCTTAACCCGAAAGATCCAAAGGCGTACCTTGAGCTGGGAATTCTTCTCTATCAGGGCAAAAAGACAAAGGAAGCCAATGCCGTACTGGAATCGGCCCTGAAGCTTGAGCCGGATAATCCCAAAATCCATTTTTTCCTTGGCAGGGTCTGCAAAGACGCCAAGGACTACGCAGGGGCCCTCCCGTTTTTTGAAAAAGCCTCAAGGGATCAGGAGTACAAGATCCGCGCCCTGGTGGAAAGCGGCGGTTGCTACATGTCCCTGAAAATGTTTGACAAGGCGGTCCCCGAACTGGAACGGGCGGTTAACGCCATTGAAGACGAAGCGGGCTCCGACAGCCTCTATGCCCGGTATTTTCTGGGTTTGTGTTATGAAAAAAGACAGGAATTCACCAAAGCCATAGCCCAGTGGGACAAGATCTACGCCAGAAAAAGGAATTTCCGGGATGTAGGAGAGAAACTAACCCAGTATCAGCAGTATCGGGAGGATGAAACAGCGAAAGGCGCTGCCGGAAAACCATGAAGATCCTCTGTGTTTCCGATCAGATAGATCCTCTTGTTTATACCAACTCCATACGGCAGCGTTTTGCCGATGTGGACATGGTTCTCAGCGCCGGGGACCTGCCCATGGATTACCTGGACTTCATTGTATCCAGCCTGAACAAGCCCCTGCTTTTCGTTTTTGGAAACCACCACCTTGAGGATTATGAATATTACCAGGGAGGCATGAAGTATTACCAAGGAAACGAACACGAATCCATGCCCCAGTTTTCAGGGGCCGTCCACGTACACGGCAAAGTCCGCCGCGAGGAAGGGCTCTTAATCGCCGGCCTGGGGGGCTCTATGCGGTACAACCGTTCGGAAAATCAGTTCACCGAATTCCAGATGATGATAGGAGCTTTAAAGCTTGTGCCCGCGCTGCTTTTCAACAGGATCTGCCGGGGCCGTTATGTGGATATACTCCTTACCCATGCCCCCCCCCGGGGTATTCACGACAAAAAAGACAAGTGCCACTTGGGGTTCAAAGCCTTTCTCTGGTTCATGAGGAAATTCAAGCCCAGGTACCTCATACACGGCCACATACACCTGTATGATCTTTCGGAACCAAGAACCTCAAAATACCAGAATACCCTGGTAATCAACGCATACAGCCACTATCTTATAGATACGGATGAAACTTATGAGTGATGACAACAAAATAATCGCAAACCCCGCATACGCCCAGGCGGCTGAAGATTTCAACAAAGCAAGAAACAGGGCTATACTTTCACGGATTCAGCATTTTTTAAATTCAGATAAAGACGAGCTTCTTTCTTTTTATGATGTAAAGGACATACTGAAGCCAAAAAACGAATTCTACAAAGGCATACAGCAGGTTCCCATAAAGCTCATCGTAGGCAGTGAAGGACGGTACCGTGACTTTAACAAATACTTTCTCCCGCGTTCCGAATTCCTGAGGGCCCGCTGGGAACGGGTTGACCGCGCACAAATCAAGGACATCCCCCTTCCTGCCATCCAGCTTTACGAAATCGGGAACGCCTATTTTGTCCGTGACGGCAACCACCGCGTTTCGGTAGCCAGGGCCCAGGGAGTCGAAGAAATAGACGCCGAGGTGATAAGCCTTTCATCGGAGATTACCATCACCCCTTCTATGACCACCGATGATCTGAGAGAGGCGGTAGTCAATTATGAAAAAAAACTTTTTTATGAAAAAACCGGTTTTGGAAAACTTACAGGAGACGAAGGTTTGACCTTTACCACTCCTGGCCGTTACGACTTGGTTTATAATCACATAATGGTGCATAAGTATTTTCTTAACCAGGATAAGAGCGGCGAGATCCCTTTTGAAGAAGCCCTGGTGTCCTGGTACGGCGAAGTTTACCAGCCTATTATAAAAATAATTAACGATTACCGGATTTGCCTTAATTTCCCCGGCAGGAGCCCAAGCGATCTCTATATCTGGATTGTCAAGCATTGGGATTTTCTTAAGAAAAAAAATGGCATCCATTATTCGATTCAGGACGCAGCTAGGGATTTTTCGCAAAAATACGGCAGCAGCAGGGGAAAGTTTTTCCGCTTTATTTCATTTTATCTTGGCCGCCTTTTTGGAAAACGGTAGCCGCCCATGAGCGATGCGTATATGAAGGGAATACCTTGGGAGCGTTTCAGGGAATTTATCGGCCTTAATGCGGATCGCTTTGCTGTTTTAAAGGATATTCTTGAAACAACAATGCTTGAATTCAAGATAGTGACTATAGCGGGAAACAGGCATTTTTTCATAACCCCTCAGGCTTTTGCGGAAGAATTTCCGCGCCGGAGGCCGGTAATCCTGACAGCCCATTACGACCGTTCTCCCGGCAGCCCTGGGGCCAACGACAACAGCGCCGGGGTTTTTCTGCTCATTGAAACTGCCATGAAACTCAAGTCCGGAAAAGAAAGAAACTGGCTTATTATCTTTACCGACAAGGAAGAACTCAGCAGGGACGAAACCATCCTGAACCAGGGATCGTATACCCTTGCTGCGGGGTTTAAAGACACGGGAATGGAAAACGCCAGGATTTTCAGTTTTGACGCCTGCGGCGCCGGGGACACGCTTATTATTTCCACTACGGTAGAATATCTCTTAAAAAAAGAAGGAAAGGGGAACGAAAAAATCCGCCAGTCCCTTTTGGAACTCCGTGAAACCGCCCTGGAGACAGCGCGGGATCTCCGTATGGCAAAGGTCCTTCTTGCGCCGACACCTTTTTCCGACGATGCGGGCTTTTTCCGCGCAGGAGTAGCAGCCCAAACCATTACTATGCTCCCTTCAGGGGAATGTACCCAGCTTGTATCCATTCTTCGCAGAAACCCCCAGTTTGCCGATGCCCTTTTGAGCCGTGAAGAACAATCGGCCCACGACCGCCGCCTTATCCCTGAAACATGGCGGAGCCTTAACAGCCCTTCTGACAGCCACCTCAGGCTGACGCCCAGGAACTTCCGTATTGTAACACGTTTTGCCGAAGCTCTTTGCGACAGATAGTTTTACCCCTGTGGGGATCTAAACAGCCCCCGCAAGGCTCTTGATATGGACGCCGATTTTTTTATCCTGGATCTTGATATGGCCCACCAGCCAGTCATAGATTTTTCTCCTGACCTCTTCCGCAAGTTTTGAGGAAGGCCCTTCCAGTATCAGGCGGTGGGAAAGATCTTTAACAACTTCCTTAAAATCATCGTGGAGCTTCTTGTGGTTCTGAAAATCAGGATATTTGAATTTTTGCTGAATTTTTTCTTCATCAAAAAAATGTTTGATAGTATAGTTGTTAAGAAAATCCATACTTTTCCGAAGCTGATCGCCTGAGTGGGCGCCGTCGCAGTTATCCAGCAAATCGTAAATAGCCTCAAAAAGCTGCTTGTGCTGGATATCTATAAGCTCATACCCGGTTTCGAGAGAACTGTCCCATTTGCGTTCCATGATACCACCCCTTAAAGTTTTATAAACAAAGTTTATCGCAAAGCAAAAAACGATGTCAAGTTTGTGTTAACCTGCCCAGGATAAACGCATAGGAATGGAAAAGAGGAAAAAAACACGGACGGACACGGACAAAAGATCTGAATTTCAAACCAAAAGTCCGTGAGGGCCTATCTGGTCCGTGGCAAAAAATTCCTATGCGTTTATCCTGAACCTGCCCCCCGCCCTCTTACGTTTCCGGTAAATTCCCGTTATGATACAACCATGAAAATCTCCCGGACTTTTATTCCTACCCTGCGGGAAGTGCCCGCAGACGCGGTGATTGTAAGCCACCGCCTTATGTTCCGTTCCGGCATGATCCGGAAACTCGCCAACGGCCTCTTCGCCTACCTGCCCCTGGGGCTCAGATCCTTCAGGAAAGTGGAGCGGATCATCAGGGAAGAGATGGACGCCATAGGCTCCCTTGAGATAAAGCCGGCAGTGGTAATTCCGGGGGAGTTGTGGAAAGAATCGGGCAGATGGGAAAGCTCCGGAGA
>JAISZE010000064.1 GCA_031269405.1 Treponema sp.
AATAAAAATCGGTTTTTTCTAATCTTTCTCAAAGTTTGTAAATATCGCCCCAGTTCCCCCGGCGGTCGGCGCTGTCCGCGGCGCTGGTGCGGGATTCCCTGGAGGCGAGGGTTTCCGCCAGGAGCCTGTGGAATTCGGTTCTGCTGATTTCCTCGCCCCCGAGGCTTTCCAGGTGATCCGTGCGGACCTGGCAGTCGATGAAGCGGACGCTGTCTTCAAAAAGGATGACGGCCAGGGTGAGAAAAGCCGCTTTTGACGCGTTGGGACGCCGGGCGAACATGGATTCGCCGAAGAAGGCGTTACCGATCCGTATACCGTAGCAGCCCCCGGCAAGTTCGCCGCCAGCATAGGCTTCTGCCGAATGGGCCCAGCCCAGGGCGTGGAGCCTGGTATAGGCCCTGATGACCTCCTGAGTTATCCAGGTGCCCTCCTGTCCGGGCCTGGATATTTCAGCGCAGGATTTGATGACGCCCTGAAAATTCCGGTCAAAGGCGATGTCGAATTCTTTTTTTTTGAAAACTTTTATCATGGATCTTGAAATATGGATCCCTTCGGGAAAAAGAACAAACCTGGGGTCCGGGGAATGCCAGAGCAGCGGTTCGTTCCTGCTGTACCAGGGGAAGAGGCCCTGCTCATAGGCTGAAAGCAGCATGCCCGGCGAAAGATTGCCGCCCCAGGCGACTATGCTGGCATGAGGGGTTTTTTCGGGACACGGGAAAGAAAAACGCTCGTTTTCCGAGAGTACGGGAAAATCCGGGTCCGGGCCGCTCTTTATGCCGCTCAATCAGGCAACCGGCTCGCTTTCCAGGACCTCGATCCTGTATTCCCCGTTGATGAAGTCCGCCCTGGCGCCGCCGCCTGAGGCAAGGCGTCCGAAGAGGACCTCGTCAACAAAGAAGCTTTTGATCTTCTCTTCCACAACACGGCCTGCATTGCGGGCGCCGAATTCGCGGCTGTAGCCTTCTTCCGCCAGGCGGCTGACGCAGGCATCCGTAACTTCCAGGCTCACCTTCTTTTCCCTGAGCTGTTCCCTGAACAGGTTCAGTTCCTTATTTACGATAGAGGCCATGATCTCCTTTGAGAGATGCCCGAAGCGCACTACCGCGTCAAGGCGGTTGCGGAATTCAGGGGTGAATATCTTCTCCACCGCCCCGTCCACGGCAGTCTCGTCCTGGGCCCGGTCCCCGAAGCCGATAAGGCTCTTGCCTATGTCCCTGGCCCCGGCGTTGCTGGTCATGATGAGCGTCACATTGCGGAAATCAGCCTTCCTGCCGTTGTTGTCCGTCAGGGTTGCGTAGTCCATAATCTGGAGGAGTATATTGTAAATGTCGGGATGGGCCTTTTCGATTTCGTCCAGAAGCACCACGCTGTGAGGCTGCTTCCTTACGGCGCTGGTAAGGAGCCCCCCCTCCTCGTAGCCCACGTAGCCCGGCGGCGAGCCGATAAGCCGGGACACGGTATGTTTTTCCTGGTATTCGCTCATGTCGAAGCGGTGCATGGATACGCCAAGTATGTCCGCCAGGCTCCGGGCCAGTTCCGTTTTACCCACCCCCGTGGGCCCTACAAAAAGGAAGTTAGCCACAGGTTTGTCCGCGCCCCTGAAGCCCGCACGGGAGCGCCTGACCGCTTTGACCACCGCCCGGACCGCCTCGTCCTGCCCGAAGATACGCTCCCTGAGCTTTTCTTCCAAAACCCTGAGCTTGTCCTTCTCGCTGCCCCCTACGGAGCGTTCAGGGATCCGGGCGATTTTGGAAACCACCGTTTCAATCAGGGGAAGGCCGATCTCAATAGCCGGCTGCTCAATTTTGGAAAATTCCACAGAACCTTCCTGGACAGTTTCGACGCCGTTTTCTTTTTTATACGCCTCGATGCGGGCAAAAGCGCCGGCTTCGTCGATTACGTCGATGGCCTTGTCTGGAAGCCGCCGCTCGGTGATGTACTGGGCCGAAAGGCGGACAGCGCCTTCAACAGCTTCGTCGCTGTAATGGACCTGGTGGTAGTTTTCGTACTTGGATTTAAGGCCCTGGAGTATCTTTATAGCGTCGTTCTCGCTGGGCTCGCTGATGTCTATTTTCTGGAAACGCCGGGAAAGGGCCCGGTCTTTGTCGAAATATTTGTTGTATTCTTCATGGGTTGTAGAACCGATGCACCGGATCTTCCCGCTGCTCAGCGCGGGCTTGAGGAGGTTCGACGCGTCCAAGGCGCTGCCGGAAACGGAACCGGCCCCTACGAGGGTGTGGATCTCGTCGATAAAGAGAATGGCCCGTTCTTTTTTGAGGATCTCTTCAATGACCCGCTTAACCCGTTCTTCAAAATCACCGCGGTACTTGGTCCCTGCCACCAGGGCGCCCATGTCCAGGGAATAGATGGTAAAGTCCTTCAATGTAGGCGGCACCTTTCCGGCTACGATGCGCTGGGCCAGCCCTTCGGTGATGGCGGTTTTCCCTACCCCTGAATCCCCTACGTGAACCGGGTTGTTCTTGAGCCGCCTGCAGAGCACCTGGACAGTACGGTCCAGTTCGTCCTCCCTGCCGATAACCGGTTCCAGGCGGTTTTCCCTCGCCAGCGCGGTAAGCTCTGCGGCGTATTTCTCCAGCGCGCTTTTTTTGGACGGCCTGGCTTTCTGGCCCGTATCGGGCATATCTTCCTCAAAGCCCCCTTCCCTGGCAGGATCTTCCTCGTTCATCTGAGGGCGCCCCTGTTTGGCGAATCCCAACCGGCCGTTTTCGGGATCCATTTCGTGGGAGATGATGTTAAGAAGGTCAAACCGCCTGATCCCCGCTTTTCTGAGGTAGTAGGAGCAGTAATTTCTCTCTTCGTCATACAAGGAAACCAGGATGTCCGCTACATCGAGCATATTCTTCTGCGCCGACTGGCTGGAAAGCACTGCCCTTTCGATAACGCTCTGGAAATTCACTGTCTGTATGGGATCCGCATCGGCGATTACCGGAATTTTCTGTTCAAAGTAATTCTCCATCCCGTGTTTCAACTGGCTCAGATCCGCGCCGCAGCTGTTCAGTATTTCCTGAACCTCGTTAAAAGCCAGGGCGGCGTAGAGAATATGTTCAGGCGTCAGATACTCGTGATTCCGTATCTTCGCCTCGTTATAAGCCGCATTTATAATACCCTGCACATGGCCTGAAATTTTCATTTTGATAGCTTCTCCTATGCCTCTTCGACAATACAACGGAGCGGATACTCGTGCTGCCGGGCTATAAGGTGGACCTGATCCGCTTTAGTCCGCGCTATGTCCCAGGTATACACGCCTACCACACCCCGTCCCTTGTGGTGGACGCTCAGCATGATCCGGGTAGCTTCCTCATGGTTTTTATGAAAGATCAGCTGCAGAACCTCTACCACGAATTCCCTGGTAGTGTAGTTGTCGTTCAGGAGGATTACCCTGTAATCCTCAGGCTCCTCAAGCTTTTCTTTCCGTTTCGGCAGTACCTTGCTGCCGCCCATGATAGCTTCCGGCATTTACAATCCTTTTATATACAATAAAAATATACGAATTCCGGCAAATATACAATCCGGCGCTTCAGCCCTGGAATTAAGGGGCATTATAAAGTATACTGTTTTTGATGCGTATTATATCGTGGAATGTGAACGGCATACGGGCTGTAGAGAAACGGGATTTTGCCCGGTGGATGGAAACGGAATCCGCCGATGCCGTGTGCCTCCAGGAAACCAAGGCCAAGCCGGAACAGCTTTCGGCGGAGATCTGCGGGATAAAGGACCGGGAGGGGAAACCGTACTTTTCCTACTGGGCCAGCGCAAAAAGGCCGGGGTATTCGGGGGTGGCTATTTTCAGCAAAGTCGAGCCTTTGAAGCTGAGCCCCCTGGGAATAGAGGCTTTTGACGATGAAGGCCGGGTCTTGCAGGCCGAATTCAAGGATTTTACCCTTATTTCCGCGTATTTTCCCAATTCCCAGGACGAAGGGAAGCGGCTGGACTACAAGCTGGCTTTCTGCGACGCCGTCATGAAACTGTGTAAAAAATATGCCGCCCAAGGCCGGTGTTTCGTCCTCTGCGGCGATTTCAACATAGCCCATACCTCCATAGACCTGGCGCGGCCTAAGGCAAACGAGGGAAGCGCGGGGTATCTCCCTGAGGAACGGGCCTGGATGGACGCCTATACCGGCGCGGGTTTTGTGGACACGTTCCGCCATTTTCATCCCCGCGAGCCGGGGCATTACAGTTGGTGGTCCTACCGGGCCGGGGCGCGGGAACGGAACGTGGGATGGAGAATCGATTATCACTGCGTGGAGCGTTCTTTTTTGCCGAAAGTCAAATCTTCAATTATCAGGCCCGAAGTGCAGGGATCGGATCATTGCCCGGTGGAGCTGGAACTGGATATATGAGGATCAAATACAACGCCCCGGCGGTGCTGACCTTTACCTTTATCAGCGCCGCGGTGCTTATCCTCTCGCTAACTGTTTTGCCTTCCCTGACGGAAGCATGGTTTGTCGTTCCCGGAAGGGGGCATTTTTCACCGCGGCGGGTTAAGAGCTGGGTAACTCTCTTTACCCATGTATTGGGCCACGCCAACTGGAACCACTTTATCTCCAATTTCGCCTATATCCTCCTTATCGGCCCTATCCTGGAGGATCACTACGGCTCGTTTTCCCTCTTCCTGATGATGCTTGTTACCGCTGCGGTAACAGGTGTTCTTAACATCCTCTTTTTCGCCTCAAACCTTCTGGGCGCCAGCGGCGTGGTTTTTATGATGATACTCCTCGCTTCTTTCACCAATTTCAACAAAGGGGAAATCCCGCTTACCTTTATTCTGATCCTGGTTCTCTACCTGGGAAGGGAGCTCCTCAACTCTTTCATGAACGACAATATTTCCGAATTCGCCCACATTGCCGGGGGTTTCTGCGGCAGCCTGTTCGGGTTCTTCCGGGCCCCGGGGAGATAGGCCCGCCGCGGTTGCGTAAGAATATGCAAGCGCGGGCTGCCCGGACGGACACGGACGAAGACGAAGAAGAATTGTAACCGCAACGGCGCGGAAGGCGAAAAAGGAGGAATACCGCCCTGGCGCTGCTGCTTATCCCGGCCCTGGCAAGCGGCGGCGGCGGCGGCAGCCTCACCTGGACGCGGCCTCCGGCGGGCCTGCCGGCAATATAAGATTCATAGCGGCCCGTAGCATGCTACGAATGACCGGTAGCATGCTCCGAGTGTTGTGTAGCATGCTCCGAATGGCTTGTAGCATGCTCCGAATGGTCCGTAGCATGCTCCGAGTGACCCGTTGCATACGATGAATGATCCGTGGTATACTACGAACAGCCTGAAGCCTGACCCTAAGGTATGCGGTCAGGGGCTGAATAAGGGGAAAGGGATTACGGGGGACAATGCCGAAGCTGTCCGGGCAAGGTTTTCTGCCGTTCAGGACAGCCCCATCCCGGAACCGCATATACCAGAGCCCGCAGGGCTTTAAAAAGGAGCATGATTATGGGAGGAACCTCTTTGATCCCCCGCCGGGACGCCGAATTCGACCTGTTTCTTAGCAAATACTGCAGCATTGTCAGCCGGAAAACCTCCGGCGACAACCCGGCGTGGACCCACATCCCTGCCGCTAGGATTACGGAGCTGTTTGCCGTTGCCGATGCGTGGCACACGGCGTACATCAAGCTCCTGGAGCCGCATACTTCCGCGGACGTGCTGGCCAAGAACCAGGCCCGCAAAACAGCGGAAAAGATCCTGGAGGAGTTCAACAACCAGTACATCCTCTACGCCCGGGAGGTAAGCAACCCGGAGCGGGAGGAAATCGGCGCCCACGTCCACGACAAGATCCGCACCACGATGAAAAAGCCCACCTGCCAGCCCGAGGCCGACATCGTCTATCCCGGCCCGCATCTTCTTGAACTGGTGAAAATCCGCCGCGTGCCCGGTATCGGCAACGACCCCCCGGACGCGAACTTCGGCGTCCGCATCTTCTGGGGTATCCTGGGCGCACCCTCGGCAAAAGACAAGTTCCACATCACCGCCCCGGCTGAGGCCGGCGACGACCTTCCCCACTCAACCTTCACCCACCGCAAGAAGTTCCGCTTTGACTTCGAGGGCGACTCAGGCAAAACCGTCTGGTTCTGCCTCCGCTATGAAAACGCCAAAGGCGGCAAAGAAGGCGAAGGCCCCTTCGGGCCGCTCTTTAGCGCTATCATCCCGTAAGCAGAAGGATAAGCGCGGAAGCAGCGTAACCGCGGACGCCGCTGACCAACCCGGACGGAAGCGTCAAGCGCCCGCTTTCGTCCGGGCGCTTGAAATTGCCCGTGAAAGCGGGTTACCACCCATGCCGCCTGAAATTTATCTCCTTCAAACCAAAAACATAAAAATAATGCCAAGCGCCTATGTGCAAATATGGTAAAAGCTGGGGGC
>JAISZE010000079.1 GCA_031269405.1 Treponema sp.
TTCAAAGCCAGGGAAATCCGCCTGACCGGCGGCGGCTCCAAGAGCCCCCTGTGGCAGAGTATAGCCGCCAACGTGATGAACCTTCCCGTCAGGGTCCCAAAAAGCGCCGAAGCCGCCGCCTTGGGCGGGGCAATCCAGGCCCTTTGGGTCCTGGAACGCCAGGGCCTTCCGGGAAAGCCCGGCAGCCCCGGACCCGCCATTGACGCCATTGCCGAAACGCACGTGGCCCTGGAAGACGGCGCTACTGTCAAGCCCGATCCCAAAGCCGTCAAAGCCTACAATCAGGCCTACGATATTTACTCGCGCTACCTCGCGGCCCTGAGTCCGCTGTACCGGTAGGGCGCCGCCAGGCAGCCGGCCTGGGATTTTGGGCAAAAAAAAGCCCCGTCCGGCAGCCGGCGGGGCTTTTGCAAAAATTCAGGGACAGGGGTACTCAGAATGCGCTATGGAGATTACCGTGTATTCAGGTAGGTCTGGATGGTGATGAAGGTAGTTATAATAGAAAGAGTCGTGGTAATCATCGGGGCATACTGATTAAAATAATAGTGGAAACTGTTGGTCCTGGCGGTGATGGTCGTTTCAGGAGTGATCTCATCGGTCTTGCCCAGTTTTTTCCCGGTAATGTCGCTGATCGTTACGGACTGCCGCGCATTCTGCTCAGGCCGGAAACCGCCGGCCAGGGCGATATAGTAATCCCAGGTGCGGTCGGGGATGTAGGGGTAGCGGCCCGGAACAGCTACCGCTCCCGCAACGCTGACGAAGTACTGCCTAAAGGGAACGATGAGAACGTCATCTTCCTCTATATGGACTTCCCCGCGGTATGTCGCGTCATAGAGCATAGGGTTCAGGTTGATAGGAATGTGTTCGCTTCCTCTGATGATGTAGGCGTTCCGGGTATCGGAGACCGCAGTAAACCAGTGGGAATTCCGCCGGACCAGGGAAGCGTACAATTCTCCTTTATGGAAAGACACTACCAGTCTGGTGGAACCTTCGGCTACGGAACTGCCTTCGCCAATCGCACGCCCCTCGCCGGTTGTCCGGGTCACACCGGCATCGACGGCGCCTTCCACAAACATGACCGGGCTAAGAACGGTGATTTCAGGAACCATGACCGAGTCGTAATCCTCAAGGGCAAAATCCCTGGCAATGTCGTCAGGGGTCAGGTAGATCCGGTCCCCTGCGATATTACCGCTGTTGACATAGCGGACAATTTCAAGACGTGTAGAATCCGCAATGGGAGTAAAACCTCTGCCGTAAAGTTCTATCAGTTCCTTAATGTTTTCCCCTTCCAGAAGCTGATAGGTTCCGGGCCGCTCCACTGCCCCTGCTACGGTAACCAAACGGACAATACGGCTAAAGGTAATCGTATCCCCCGGCCTGAGGTAGGGATCCTGTGTCAAATCACCGTCACGGAGGGCCTTGAAAAGATCGTAGACCCTGGTCTGCCCGCCTGAGGAACGCACGGCAACATCCCGAAGTGAAGCAAAGCGGGTAAGGTTTGTTTCCGACGCCAGTGAAGAAAGCCTGGTCAGGGCCCACGCGTTAAGCTCCGCCGCTGTCTGAACCTCTCCCTTAACATAAACCTTAAACACCGCAGGCTGGGCCAGCACAAACTGCATCCCGCTTAAGGGATAGTTTTTGGTAACTACCGCCTCGACCTGGGCTTTAAGCTGAGGAAAGGTTTTGCCCGAAGCGTCAACAATCCCCATATTGGCGACCCTGATGCGGTACGTGGTATCCACCGGAATGAGATACTGCACCGCCTGGGTACCAGCCATAAAACTTAAGGTATACACATCCCCGGCAGTAACCTGGTAATCGGGTACCGAAAGCGCCATCTGGGCGCTGGGAGGAACAAGCCAGGAGTTTTCACCCTCCCCAGCCTGCGATGACAGCGAGGAAGAAGGCGTTTGCGAAAAAAGCATTCCCGAAAACACAAACAGCATGACAAGCATCAACAGGCCGGCATATTTCTTATCCATAAAAGACATCCTCGTTTTCTTACTGACTGCGTCCTGTCTGCAATTTGGCCATAGCCTCGGGGTCTTTCCTGATATTGTCAATGGCGTTTAGGCAAAAAACCAGAAAAACCGAAAAGAAGAAAGCCGCAAAAGTAACGATAATACAAAGCATCCCCCGGCTGGGACCGGATTTCTGGTCAGGCGCCTCCGCCCTTTCAAGAATCTGGAAAATAGGAGTTTCGCTGGCAATGGCGACATTGGTTAATTCAAGCTGGACTTTCAACTGGCGGTAAACTTCCTGCTGGGCGCTTAACTCAAGCTGGATTCGGCGGGTTTCCAGCATAATTGAAGGAAGATCGCTGCCGTATGAATATGAAGATGAAACGGACCGCTCCAGGCGCTGGTTTTCTTCTTCCAGCCCTTTAATTTCATTATAAGTATTTTGTATATTCTGCTCCAGGTTTGATTTTTGCATAACACTTTTATCCAGGCCCAAGGTGTCAAACCAGCCGCTCAAATAATCAACACAGAAGTTTACCACGTGCTGCGCAAAAACAGGATCGTAATCGGTAAACGAAATGGTAAAAGCCCCGCTTTTTTCATCGTATGCGGCGGCCAGATTCTTTTTTAATTTTTTACGGCTTTCAGCCCGGGGAAAATCCTTTATTTTGTATCTTTGGATAAGGTTGAATTCATCCACTACGGAATCAAGCAGGGTATTGACGGTTACAAGGTATTTTGCCAGTTCGCTGTAGGTCTGAGCACTCCCAAGACTAACCCCGGCCATGCTTGCAAGACTGCCAAGGCCGCTGGAACTGAGGGCCGCGGAAAGCCCCCCTCCTGCGGAACCTGAATTATTAATCAGCATAAGAGCCTGCGGCGTATATTTATTGGGAAGAAAACCCAGTTCAGGCGGCAGCATCAGGGAAACAACCGATATAGCCGTGATAATTACCGCAGCAGCAACAGATATGCCGATGATCAGTTTTTTTCTCCGCCATAATACAGCGAAAAGATCGATGAGGCTAATCTCATCGTCCTCAGGTTTTTCTTCTTTTTCTTCCATAAAAAGCATACCTTTATTTTTTAAGTCGTTGTTGTTTAGAAACTGAAGTTTCTGAATCACTCTAATATAGTTCGTTTTTATTAATTGAGGTTTTTCTGGATACAGGTTACTTAATTGTTAATCTCGTCAAGCCCGGCGAATACGTATCTGCAAAGCATTATTTATTGAGGATTCTGAGATAAGAATCAGGTATCCTCCTCCTCCGGCGCCGCTTAACTTCCAGCCAAGGGCCCTGTCTTTGTAGACAGCTAACACATCCAGAATATCC
>JAISZE010000015.1 GCA_031269405.1 Treponema sp.
ACGGATATGGCCCCCTTTTCCAGGAGAGAGTCTAAAATGATGCGTTCCCGTACCATGGATTCCATACGCATTTACGAATATATCACAGAAAACAACATAACGCAAGAGAAGCAAAAGAAAATGAAGATTTTTGTACCGTTTCCGGCTCAAGGGCAAGGAACGCTAAACCCAACATAAAACAAACAACCTGTATGCTCAATCAGACAGAATTTCCGGGCTTCCCGGTTTTAAGCACTGTCTCGATGAACCTGACCGTTTCCCTTCCTTCTTCGCCTGTAGAAGAGAGGGGGCGGCCTTCCCGGACAGAGACGCAGAAATCCTCAAGCTGACAGGTAAAGAAGTATACCGTAGGGTTGATAGTCTTGAAAAAGGCCTCGTCTTCGGCGCGGAATATATCCAGCAGATCCTTTTCACCCTCAATGGTCCAGAGGTCGTTAAGGGGGGGCTCGGTGATACTGCTCATCCCTGCGATAAACATGGCGCCGCCGTCGGTCTGCACTCCTGCGGACCAGGCGGAACTTCCATGGACATGGACCTTTGCGTAGATCCCGGGTTTCTGCGAATTGCTCACCAGTACCGAGCCCAGGCCGCCTGATGCGAACCTGATAGCCGCTACGGCGCTGTCTTCAACCTCAATGTAAGGGTGGTTGAAGTTGTCCCAGAAACCGTAAATCTCCTTAAAGGGGCCCATATACCACTGGAGGAGATCGATTTGATGGGGAGCCTGGTTGATAAGGATCCCCCCTCCCTCGGTTGCCCACTTGCCCCGCCAGGGATCGCTGTCGTAATAGGGCTTGTCCCGCCAGCCCAGAATAGTCAATTGGGCCAGAACGGGCTTTCCCAGTTTGCCTTCGTCAATGGCTTTTTTTATCCTTGCGCATGCAGGGAACCAGCGGCGCTGGCACACCACGGAAAGGAGCTTTCCCGCTTTTTTGGCAGCCCCGATCATCTCGTCGCACTCAGATACGGTTACAGCCATGGGCTTTTCCACAAGGACATGGGCGCCTGCCGCCAAGGCTTCAAGCGCGTCGTCACGGTGCCGGGGGTGGGGGGTGGTGATGATAACCGCGTCCACATTGTCTTTAAGGACCATCTCCTCAGGGGAGCCCCTGGAAGCGATCTTCCATTTAGCCGCAAAAGCGTTCCGGCGTTCCGCATTCCTGCCGCAGACCGATACCAGTTCCCCCCCTGTGGCGGCGGTTAAGGCTTCAGCGTGGAGATTGGCAACTTTGCCGTAACCTGTCAGGCCTATTCGTACTTTTTCCTTCATAACCTTTCCTTACGGAATGAGCACAACCTTGAGGAGGTCGTCTTCCCTGTTATAGAGCTTGTCAAACCATATCTGCCCTTCTGAAAGGGGCGCCTTCCTGCTGATAAGTGAGGCAACGTCCATCTTTTTCCTGGCAATCATATCCATAACGATAGGATATTCCCCCCCGATGGCGCAGGAGCCGAAGAGGCTTATTTGGCGGGTAACCACGGTCTGGAGGGGAAGCTCAATATTGGGACTCACATTCCCGATAAGGGTAACAGAGCCCCCTTTGCGGACCAGGGAAAGGGCGGTCTGGATAGGGGCAGTGGCCCCTACGGCTTCAAAGACGCGGTCAACTCCGCGGCCCCCGGTAAGGTCAAGGATCGCTTTACGCGCAGCCGTATCGGCGGGATCAAAGACAGCGTCAGCCCCGCGGTCCAGCGCTGTCCTGCGCCGGTTCCCGTCTGTATCCAGGGCGATAATCTTCCCTGACACCGATGCCCTGAGTACGCCAAGGACGAGGAGGCCGATGAGCCCTGCGCCGACTACCGCTACAGTGTCGTTAAGCCCCACAGGGGTAAGCCTGAAAGCATGGGCCGCGACGCCTGCGGGTTCGGTCATAGCGGCTTCCTCGTAGCTGAGCCCCTCCGGCAGGAGGAAACAGATATGCTCAGGAACCACCACGTATTCGGCGAAAGCCCCGTGGCGCCGGTAATCGCCGCACGAAACCCCAAGGACCATGCGGTTGTCGCAGAGGTTCACCTGTCCGTTCCGGCAGTAAAAACACGTGCCGCAGTAGATGGTAGAATCGAAGGTAACGCGATCCCCTGCTTTGAATCCTGTAACATCCTTCCCAACCGAAACAACTTCTCCCGCGGCCTCGTGTCCCATGATGATAGGAGGCTTTCGCCGGCCCGTGGAGCCGTCAAAACCGTGAACGTCGGAACCGCAGATAGAAACAGCCTTGACCTTCACCAGAATGTCATTGCCCGATTCGATTACCGGATCCGGTACGTCCGTGAATGCAAGCTTCTTGTACTCTTCCATTAAAAGCGCTTTCATAATTCGCCCCTTTGCTTTCCTTAATAGATCCGGCTTTCGCGGGAATTTTCGTAATAGTCCGGGTTGTTCCCCAGTTTGTCAAGAACCGCCTGGCTTACTTCGTTTATCTCCGCCGTCACATCAGCAGGGAGTTTCAGTTCCATAGCCTTGATATTGTCCTCCAGTTCAGCCCCGTTCCTGGAACCGATAAGGGCGGAAGCAACCAGGGGGTTAGCCAGGACCCAGGCTACTGAGAGCTGGGCAACAGAAACGCCTAAAGCGGCGGCAAGTTCCCGGAGCAGCGCCAAGGTTTTGAAGACATCTTCTTCAGCCCCGGTCTCGTAATGCCGGGACGTGCCTTTTCCCCGTTCCTGGGCAAAGTGCCGCGAGTGGGCCTGGTGGGGCGGCACATCAGCGGCGGTTTTGTAAATCCCCGCAAGCACCCCCTGCTGGAGGGTCATAGAGGAAATAATGGCTATGTCATGCTCCGCGCAGTAAGGCATGATCTCAGCCTCAATGGCCCGGGAAATTATATTGTACGGCATCTCATTCACTTCGATTTCGGGACAGACCCCTGCAGCTTCCGCAAGCTGCGTAACGCCGTAATTACTCACGCCGATATGGAGGATCTTGCCTTCCTTTTTAAGATCCCCAAACGCCGCAAAGGCTTCTTCGGCGCCGGGCGGATGGGTGATGATTTCAGGATCATCGGTAAAGTGCTTTATCCCCAGGGGGTTGATGGGCCAGTGCATCATATAGAGATCCAGGTGATCCGTGCCCAGGTTTTTAAGGGAAATTTCACATTCCTCTTTGAGGGTCTTCCGGTAAGCCCGTGCAGGGGAGACCTTGGAAACGACAAAGGCCCTGTCCCGTATGCCCTTGAGGGCCTTTCCCAGGGAAACCTCGCTTGCGCCGTTATTGTACATACGGGCGGTATCAAAAACATTGATGCCCCGTTCCACAGCCATGCGGACTACGGCGTCCACATCCTTTTGGTTCTGTTCGCCCCAGTATTCCCCTCCGCCAAAAGCCCAGCATCCTATACCGATGCGGCTTAAAACGATGTCCTTGTTTATTCTCATTTTCATATACATGTATATATACCGATATGCGGATATTGTCAAGACATGTTTTTTATCGTGCCGTTATCGCAGAAAGCGGTGTCGATTTGTATCCTCGCGCAGGTCCTCGGGGCCTGCCTGGAAATGCGGTCCGAAAGGTACCAGCAGGCGTAATCCACAATGGCGTCCATGTTTACGTCCACAGTGGATACAGGCGGGAACATCTGGGTATAACGGTCGCTTTTGTCAAACCCCACGATGCTGATATCCTCCGGCACCGCAAGGCCCTGGCTCTTAAAAACGCTGTAACAGCCGTAAGCAAGATCGTCATTAAAGGCAAAAACCGCCGTAGGCCGGTCTTTTTTTTTCATACCCAGAATCGTCCGGGCTGCTTCTGCGCCGGACTTGAAGGTCCAGTCGCTGGGAAACAGGCACTCGTTCTTGATAGAAAAACCCATCCGGGCATAGAGGGACCGGATTCCGTTCAGCCGTTCCACGGTGGTCTGATGGCTGCTTTTCCCTATAACAAAGGCGATGCGCCGGTGCCCCGTCTGGGTAAGCCGTTCGGCTACACGGTACGCGCCGTTAAAGTTATCGCTTACGACACTGGTAAAAAGCGGGGTGTAATGGTTCACAGAGACGCAGGGCAGGCCGAAACGGGAGGCTTCGGCGTAATAGGCGTCCTGATTACAACTGTCAAAGATGATCCCCCCTGGAGAGGCGCCGCGTATAGTATCGGTTAAAGCGCCGTCCTGGTATACAGGCTTGAAAAGCATGTTATACCCCAGCAGGGACAGGCGTTTTTCAAAAGTATGGATAAGCTTGTAGTGAAAACTTTCACCCCCGGCTGAATGGAGATAGTCAACCTGGGTTATAAGGAGAACTATACTGCCAGCTCCCCGCAGCGCGCTGTTCGCCTGAACCCGGCCGGGACATGCCGCGCCGTCTTCCTCAGAAGCGGGAAGGATAAAGCTTCCGATTCCGGGAACCCTGAAGATCCGCGCCTCATCAACCAGCATTTGCAGGGCTTTGCGCACTGTATTGCGTTCCACATCGAAACGGGCGCAGAATTCTTTTTCGCTCGGAAGCTTCCGGCTTTCCCCGTAAACGCCGCTGTCTATTTCGGAAACCAGGATAGCATAAATTTGTTTAAAAACAGGCTCTTTGCCGGTCCGGTCTATAATCGATTCCATCCCTGTCCTTTTAACAAGGCCCTGTTTTTACCCTAGCGCCAAGCAGATATTCCGCCAGTTCCATAGACGAACAGTCTTCGGCTGCCCTTGCGGGATCGCCGGCTTCACGGTTCTCCTGCACGGTTTGGATAAAGAGCCGGTCTTCGTCACGGTAGCCGTAATAATCGGCGTATACATCGCTTCCCGCGATTTTTATGCCGTCGAATTCGGCAAGCTCCTGCCCCCCTGCGCCGGCTGCCGATAAGCTGTGGGTGCCCGGCCCCTGGCTGCGGAGTATTTTTCCTGAACAAGCCGGTTCGCCAAAACCGAGGTTGATAAACGCCGAAGCCCCGGGCCCGTGAATCTCAAACTGATGCACCCGTCCGCCTGTACGGTAATTGGCCCTTACCCCACCGGTAACGCCGTTTTCAAACCTCATGGATGAATACCAGGCTTCGGCGATGTGGGTTTGGGGGTTGTCCGTCTCAAGAGTCGCCGCTTCTGTTACAGGGGAAATTTTTCCGGCCCCGCCTGAAGCCAGATGCCGTACCAGATCGATCACATGGATAACATCGCAGATGAACGAACTGGCGCAGCCGCCGTAGAAGGACGGGGAACTGTTCTTGTAAAAACAACCTTCTACGCGGGTTATTGTTGACACTTTGCAGAACTCCCGGACTATTTCCCTGACTGCCGGAATAAACCGCCTGTTGAAACCCGTGTGGAGTATACGCCTTTGGGAGGCCGCTATTTCCCTGAGGCTCTTTGCCTGGAAAGCGCTTATGCCCATAGGCTTTTCCATGAAAACATGTTTCCCTGCCAGGAGGCAATCGCTGGCGGCGCGGAAAAGCCCGTCAGGGGGAACCAGTACAAAAACAGCGTCCAGCTTTTCCTGGGCCAGCATTTCGTGGTACGAGAGAGAAATTCCGGGAATACCGAAGCGTTTCGCCGCTTCCAGGGCGCGTCCGGGAAGATAATCGCAAACAGCGCTCAGTTCCGCTTCAGCCATAGCGGCCAAAAGAGGCAGGTGAATAGAGCAGGCTATCCCTCCGGCGCCGATAACGCCTATCCGTACCTTTTGCATGCCGCTCAAAATCCTTCTTTAATAAGGGATTGGGCCAGGATCATTTCCGCGGCCTTCATGGTATTAAGGGTATTGTCGAAACAGGCCCCGGGCTGCCCCCCTGAAAGGCAGCAGCGCACAAAGTCCTCAGCGGCAGCCAGAACCCCGGTGTAGACATGGAATTCCCTGCTCCCTGCGGCATCGGCGGTGTCGAAAACCTGGGGCGTAAGGTTCCCGTCGGCGTACAGGTAAGCTTTAGCCTCGTGTTCGGCTTCAACATAGATCCCCGGAGCGTGCATCTCTACAGCGAAGATCCGTTTCCCGGAAGACCAGTTGTTCATAAGGTGGCCGATACAGCCGTTGGCAAAAGTCATCTGGGCCATAATCACATTGATGTCCACTGTGCCCACGCGTTTTGTGATGCTGTCGATATGCGCGATTTCCGACCCCGCCATCCAGCGCAGGGTATCCAGGGCGTGGACCGTGTCGTCCATCATGTGATCCCTTGGGCCCAGAAAATCGTGGATGTCGCTCTTGTAGAATTTGCAGACCGCATGGGTCATCCCCCCCCGTTTGAGACATTCCTCCCTGAGCTTCGCGACCATAGGGGTGTAGCGCCGCTGGAGGCTCACCTGGGTTACCGCGCCTTTGCGCCCGGCTGTAGCCGCCAGGGCCCGGGCCTGGTGTATGCTCAGGGCCATAGGCTTTTCGATATAGAGGTGAAGGCCCTGTTCCAGGCACCACATCCAGATGTCATACATAAGATGGGGCTGGCCGATAACCACTGCGGCATCGGGTTTGATATCGCGTATCATGTTCCGGTAATCGAAAACGCCGCCTGAACCGTACCGGTTTTTGACGCCGTAGGCATCGGCGGTTTTGTTTAAGCGTTCAGGATCGATGTCGCAAATCCCGGCGATTTCAACTTTCCCCGTTTTAGCAAGATCGTTAAAAGAAGGGTAGATAACCTGGTTGGCCCGGCTCCCGGCGCCGATCATGACGATTTTCAGTTTGTTCATTGCTGTCCTCCAAACAAGCTTTTGATATACGCCAGGTCCTCTTTGGCGTATTTTTCTACCTGATGCTCATCGCTGTACTCCGCAGGCAGGCAGACGGTTCCTGAATAACCCCGGCTTTTGAGATACCCTGCCGCCGCCGCCCAACTGCCCATACCTTCGCGGCCTGTAACCCATTGAGCGCCCCATTTGGCTTCATCCGTCCGCTCTGCGGGATTTTCCCGGAACCAGAGGGCGGCCTTGAAATTGACCATGCACAGATGGTCCCAAAGGCAGTCCAGGGCGTAGCGGGGATTCTCTCCCGCAAGCCCTGAATGGCCGGCGTCCCACACAGCGGCGATGTAACGGGGATCGTAATCCTTAAGGAGTATATAGGTGTCATAAGAACAGGTAATATCAGCCTCCCCGTAGTGCATCTGTATTCCCAGAGTAACCTGGTGCTTCATGCAGAAAGGCAGAACCCTGTCGTATTTCCGCCTCAGGGCGTCCATGTTTTCGTGGAACCCCAGATTCCGGTTAAAGCTCTGGCAGATGCGGATGACGGGAACCCCCCCCTCCCCGCAGCCTGCGAAAACCTCCTCGTTGACGCCTGCAACCTCGCCCTTTCCGTCAACAGTATGCACGTCTATGCCCGCCGCAAGGCTCGTTACCAGCAGGCCGTGCTTTTCCAGGGTTTTAGCGAGCCGCAGTATCCCTTTTGCCCCTTCAGAAGGCTGTACCTGGAAACCCTCCCGCAGGGGATACTCCAGGGCGTCAAAGCCCATGCTTTTTACCAGAACCCCCAGTTCGTCCAGGGACTGGGTTTTCCAGGGTTTTGTAAAAACAGAAAAACGGTTTGCCATGCCTGCCATAAGTCGTTTACTCCTGTGCGTAAATGTTTAGTTTATAAGTATACAGCTACGCTGCTCATGTATACAGTAGATGTTCCGGCTTAACTTGTCAAGAGGAGGAGGGTATAGATAGCGTCTGTCCATAATGTGTCTGCATTATGGACAGACGCTAGCTATATCATTTGTTTTAATCTTTCTATCTCCTCTTCCCTGATCCCGTTTTCCGATAACCTTGCTGCGGCTATTATTGGTATCCATAAATTTATTTCCTGTCTTTCTATTTTTGATCTTTCACAATACAATTCTAAATATGTTTCCGCTATAATATCGGCCATTTCATGTGTATTCATTTTATATAACAAATAAGTTCTACATACATCCGCCCCTATACTGCCGGAACTTGCGTCAACCCAATCTATTATTTTTATTCCCTCCGCGGTTTCCAAAAGATTCATTATATGGCAATCTCCATGACAAAGATTATTGCCAAAACCATTTTTGTTTTATAGTTCAATAATTTTATCCTTTGTTTCGTTATCAATGCCTTTTGCTCCTGAAATCTGCCTTTTTAATTTATCCTTCATTGGCGGAAATTTACCGGTAATAATTGAATTTATCGCTAGTTGAATATCAACTGATTTTCCAAGATATTCATTTGCTTTATTAGGTTCATTCAATATTATGTTTCCTATTGGCATGCTATTTATATATTCCATTACGATACCGGACTTCCCGTCAATTTCAATACTTTCATATATTTCAGGAACAGGAAGTCCATATTCAAAGGCCATTTTTTGTAATTTTATTTCGTATTCCACATCCCCTTTGGGCATAGTATTCTTGAACAATTTTATAGCCCGGTTATCAGTATAATAAACGTCAGCCTGCGCCCCGCTTGCGATTAGTTTCATTTCAATCACGGAATAACCGCGGAGACCACCGGCCCCCATTGCCCCTCTTCGCTCTTCTGGTTCTCGTAGCGGCAGCAGATGTAGACCGTCTTCCCCGCGTCCTCCGCGTCGAAGACGAGCTTCTCCTTCCGCCGCCTGGTAAATATATGAGCAAGGCCCTTCCCGTCCTTGGGCGGCTTCATGAGGTAGTGCTTCTCGGACGCCGCTTCCTCCAGCGTGGCCCCCCCGGGCGGCATAATCCCCATATAGACCGCGTAGCCGTAGTCGCTCCGGGGGTCAAGCGTCTCCGTCCCCGCCAGGGGCCCCAGATGGGCCGTTATGGCGTGGGGCCCCCCGGGATAGCTTAATGAGACCGCGGGCACCCCCTCGGGAGCCTTAATACTCGAGGAACGGGAACCTTTCTGCCTGAAACCCAAAGCCGCCCAGTCTCCCTCTGTCAAGGGCGGCAGTTTGAAGTACCGGTCCCGGAAGAACCGCATTTTCGCGGACAGGGCCTTAAAGGCCTCCTGGCACTCCACGACAAGGACGTGCGTCCTCTCCGCCTTGTCCTGGACCCTGTTCATGAGGGTCTGGGCCGCGCCGAAAAGGGCCCCCAGTTCCTGATATTCCGCCTTAGGTATCCCCCAGCCGGTCCGCCGCTCCTCTGTCACGTACTCCATCCAGGTCTGGCACCTGGCCAGGATTTCCCCCCGTGTCCCCGGCATCCAATCGTTACTCATACAAGCTCCTTTCTGATTTGTCAGGTTTAGCTGATGGCTTAAAAGCCGTGGCTAATGAATCAAAAGCCTCGGCTAATGAGTCAAAATTCTCGGCTAATGAGTCAAAAGCCACGGCTAATAAGTCAAAAGCCGCGGCTAATGAGTTAAAAGCCGCGGCTAATGAGTTAAAATCCTCGGCGGATGAGTCAAAAGCCATGGCGGATGATTTATAAGCCACGGCTAATGAGTCAAAAGCCATGGCGGATGAATCAAAAGCCGCGGCGGATGAGTTAAAAGCCATGGCTAATGAGTCAAAAGCCATGGCTGATGAGTTAAAAGCCATGGCTGATGAGTCAAAAGCCGCGGCGGATGATCCGTTAGCCGTGGCGGATGAGTTAAAAGCCGTGGCTAATGAGTCAGAAGCCATGGCTAATGAATCAAAAGCCGTGGCTAATGAGTCAGAAGCCATGGCTGATAGGTACATTTGACACGTTTTTGGGGAAACCGGACAAGCCGGGGGCGTGCCCCGGTATACAAGCAGGGGATTTACTGTTGGGTACATGATACGCCGTCCTTTGAATAAACTGTCAGGGGGAAAACCGCTAATTCCTTGTAATATAAACAATTACGATAAGGCGATTTTCCCCCTAGGGGGTGAACCGCGGGCTTTTGCCGCGCCTGTGTCCTCTTTGTTTTCCTCTCCGCCTGTGCCGCAAGCATATTCAGAGTGTAGTATTCATGGAAAATTTGCGCAAGCGCGCGGGAAGGGGGAGGGGGCAATGCTGCCTGTGGCTCGATTCGGCTTCGCAGCGGCTATGCTTTTTTGTGTGTCCGCGGCGCGCCGGCCAGAAGCCGGCTTGCGGTCTTTAATGTTTGTAGATACGGAATCACCG